>NZ_VOYD01000026.1:0-40037 GCF_013420435.1 Acinetobacter sp. YH01008 | reverse complement strand
TACACAGTGCACTGGGTTATGTATCGCCTTTTGAGTTTGAAGCAATGTACTATGATAAGATTAATCCGTTAGGTCAGGTGGCCTAACTTAAATAAAAAAGTCTCCGACAAACCCGGTACGGTTCATTTTGTATAACCCGGAAGAGTTGAACCAGATTCGTCCTGCTGAAACGCGAGCAGCTTTGGAAGAGTTAGCATTGAAGCAGAATATTCTGCGGATTGCGCTGGATATTCAGGATGGCCAGGTCGCAGAACAGCGAGAACTGCTGAAACAGCATTTGCAATCTTATTTGCAGCCCAATGATGTGCTCATTACCACCTTTGTGCATGATGGACATCCAGATCATGAAATTACAGGGCAGGTCACCCAACAGCTGGCAACCGAACGGCACTTATCCTGTATTCAGGTCCTGATTTGGGCCTGGCATTGGGCCACACCTGGAGATACCAGAATTCCCTGGACCATCGCTCATCAACTCAAATTGACTGATCGAGAATTGCACTATAAGTCTCGAGCTGCGCGGTGTTTTAAGAGTCAGATCGAGCTTGACCCTAGCATAGAACAGGCACCCATTCTGCCAGAGCAGGCATTACAGCGTATTTTACAACCCTGGGAGGTGTATCTGTATGAATAGTAAAGTAGCCTATGATCAGGAATATTTTGATGCCTTGTATGCACTGAATCAGGGAGATCCCTGGCACTATGAACAACGCTGGTATGAACAGCGCAAACGGCAGATTTGTCTGGCGGTCTTGCCGCGTTTGCAGTTTGACTCCGCGATTGAAATTGGTTGTAGTAATGGCATCTTCAGTCAGGAACTGGCGCAGCGAACAGCAACTTTAATGTGTCTGGATGCCAACGAAACTGCTATTCAATTGGCTCGGCAGCGTTTACATGCTTATCCGCATGTACAGGTGCTACAGCGGATTGTGCCAGATCACTTGCCGCAACAGAAATTTCAGCTCATTGTGATCAGTGAGATTCTATATTATTTAGATCCGGCCGCATTACAACAGGTGCTGGCATGGTTGCATACTGCACTCGAACCGGGTGGATGTATCTTGAGTTGTCATTGGCGCGCGCCGATTGCAGGATTTAGCTTAAATGGTGAAGAGGTACATCGACAATTAAAAGCCCAGTTAAAATATAAGCATAATCTCAGCGTACAGGATTCAGACTTTCTGGTCGATCTGTGGCTGAATTCTGCGCAATCCGTAGCTGAGCAGGAGGGCTTGAAATGAAGAAAATTGCGGTGGTGATTCCGGCCTGTAATGAAGAAGCCTATATTGAACGTTGCCTGAAGGCATTAAAATCTGCACGACTTTACTTCTTTCAGCATGTGGGAAAATTAGCAGTTCTGCCCGAGATCAAGATTCTGGTGGTTTTAGACAGTTGCACCGATTCTACTGCAAGCAAAGTTCAGCAGTCGGGAATTCAGACGATCAGTTGTCATTTTAAAAATGTAGGAAAGGCACGTCATCTAGGCGTTCAGCACATGATCGAGCAGGGTTGTGACTGGATTTGTTGTACTGATGCCGATTCTTTTGTACAGCGTGACTGGTTTCAGGTCATGTTGCAGCACCAACCGGCGGATGTGATTTGTGGGGTGGTCGATCTGGATGAATGGGGGCATTTAAGCACATTAGCCCGTCAGACTTATCTGAGTCATTATCAGGACAAGATGGATCACCGTCATATTCATGGGGCAAATCTATGTTTTAAGGCCGCGTCTTATCTACAGGTAAACGGCTTTCAGCAACTGGACTGTCATGAAGATGTCGATTTCATCCATCGCCTAGAACATGTCGGGGCAAAGATTATCTGGTCGAATCAGCTCAGAGTGACCACCAGCAGTCGGCTTAGCTCAAAAATTGCAGCCGGTTTTGCACATTTTCTGCAAAATCTGGAGCTTAAAGAAGCCGTTAAAAAACCGATCAGCCTATGCAAATAAAATTACAAAATTATAAATTTTATACAATCAGCCACTTGTAAAAAATCTTGAAATTAGTGCCTAAAAGCTATTCCATTTAAAATTATTCTGTTTATAATTCACGCAAATTAAGCCCCGCCTACTTATACATTTCAGCTATAAGTCAGTGGGGTTTTTCTATGGATGATCGGTAATGGATGCCTGAGCCTTCTTTTTAGGTAATACAATGTTTAATCAAACTCTGCTTTCTCGAATTCAGTCTCCATCACCCCATCTATGGCAGAAAATAGCGACTGCATTGTGCTTCTTTAGCTTGGGTTTTAGTACCGCAGCTTGGGCACCTTTAATTCCCTATGCACAGCAGCGCCTGTTACTCAATCATGCAGACTTTGGTCTGTTATTACTCTGTGCCGGAATTGGATCCATGCTGGCGATGCCACTGGCAGGCCGACTCACCAATACATTAGGTTGCCGTGCTGTTCTGGCTGTGGTGTTAACAGCATTTTTGTTTATTTTGCCTGCTTTGGCGTATAGCCCGAATCATTTGATGATGGCGATCAGCCTGTTTTTCTTTGGGGCCAGTGCTGGTGCTTTGGGGGTGACAGTCAATATTCAGGCCGCACAGGTTGAGAAAAAACTTGCTAAAAGTTTAATGTCGGGTTTCCATGGCGTATGTAGCCTCGGTGGTCTGGCCGGTGTGCTGGGAATGACCACGTTAATGGGATTCGGTCTAGCGCCTTTAACTGGCGCAGTTATTGTCAGTGCGATTTTGCTATTGATTGCAATATTGGCTATTCCTTTTAGCTTGGGGACTGAGCCAAAAACAGTGCTAGAGGAAACCTCATCATCAGAACAGTCAGCGACAAAAGCAGCACCCACCTGGGCGATTCTAGGCATCGGTTTGATCTGTTTTGTGGCGTTCCTGTCCGAAGGCGCAGCGATGGACTGGAGCGGGATTTATCTTGCCAGCCAGTTCAATTTGCCAGCGGCTCAAACTGGTTTGGCTTATAGCTTCTTTGCGGCCTTGATGGTATTGGGTCGTTTCAGCGGACATCTCATTATTCAACAGTTTGGTGAAAAAAATACCATTCTACTGAGTGCAATTTTGGCTGCAACCGGTTTATTGACTGTGGTCTTTGCACCAGTCTGGCAAGTAGTGTTGCTGGGCTATGCCATTCTCGGTCTGGGCAGTGCTAATATTGTACCGTTAATGTTTTCACGTGCAGGCCGTCAAAAAACCTTGGCTTCACATGTGGCATTATCCTATGTATCGGTATTTGCATACACAGGTTCACTGATCGGACCGGCATTGGTCGGTTTCGGCAGTGAAATTATTGGCTTGAGTCTGGTGTTTAGTGTGATTGCGATAGGTCTATTCAGTATTGTGATTTTGAATCATCTGACTGCAGATCCAAAAGATGCACAAGCGGCCGAAGAGCTTATTTCTCCGCTACAAAACGAAACACCAGCATAATGCTGGTGTTTTTTTCAGGTGTGTATTTAAGCATGCACACTGAACTGGGTGGAAATTCTGCTAGCTGTTTAGTCCCGGCATTTGATGGATCGGATCAATCTTAAAAAGTTCAGGTTCATCTGTCCACTGTTTGCAGATGAATTCGTAGGGAGTCAGGCCCCTGAGTGTTTTGAGTCTGCGGCCGAAGTTGTATGCAGCAATAAAATCAGCAAGGTGAATGCATAGCTGAGTGTGATCGTCGTAATGGAACCGTTTGACAGTAGCTTCTTTAATCGTTCGGTTCATCCGCTCGACCTGTCCATTGGTCCATGGATGCTTGACCTTGGTAAGACGATGTTCAATGCCACATTCAGTACAAATCCGATCAAAGATGTGCTCAGAGGCGTAGCGATCACAGGTGCGGTTCGTAAACTGGATGCCGTTATCTGTTAGCACCGTATGGATTCTATAGGGCACAGCCTTAACCAGATTGCGCAGGAACTCCGCGGCTGCCATCTTACTGGCTTTAGTATGCAATTCAGTGAACGCGAACTTGGAAGTGCGATCAATGGCAACGAAGAGATAAAGCTTACCCTGTGCTGTTCGCATCTCAGCGATGTCGATATGAAAGTAACCAATGGGGTAGCTCTTGAAGCGCTTCCTGACAGGGCGATCACCTTGTACCTCAGGCAGTCGTGAAATACCATGCCGCTGCAAGCAGCGGTGTAACGACGAGCGTGTCAGATAAGGAATACTCGGCTGCAATGCATAAAGGCAATCGTCTAGCGGCAACAAAGTGCGTTTTCGAAAAGCAACAATTGCCGCCTCATCTTCAGGCGATAACACGCTTGAGCGAGGATTCTTTGGCCCGGTTGTAAGATCATCTACTGAAGTACGTTTCTTCCATTTTGCGACGGTCTTTTGATTGATGCCGTAACGCTTGGCTAGCGTTCTTAAGCTCTCTTGACTATTTTGTATTGCTCGACGCACTGCCTGTGTCGTTGTGGCGCTGCTGTGTAGAACTTGTCCCATAGTGCTTCCTTCCATTTATCTGAGAATATTGCACCATTAAAATCTGGGACTAAACAGCTAGCCACCGGACGATAGATTCGTACACTCTGTGATTTTTTCAAGTCAGTGATAAATTGATCTCGCCAGCGAATAATATCGAAGTTTTTCAAGCCTTGGCTTAAATAACGATAACGTTCTAAACGCTCCGATTTAGACATGCGCAGCGCTTTTTTCAAGGCTTTGGACATACTGTCATGCTCATAAGGATCGACCAGTAAGGCTTCTTTCATTTGTTCAGCAGCACCGGCATATTTAGACAGAATCAAAACACCCGGATCGAGTGGATTCTGCGCCGCAATATATTCTTTCGCCACCAGATTCATACCATCCCGGATCGAATTTACCCAGCAAATATCTGCCTTACGATACAGTTGCATTAAGGCTTCATGACCTAAGGTTTCATAACTGCAATCGAAAGGTTGCCAGTCTGCTGTGCCATGCTGGGTATTGAGTTCCTGCACGGCAGACTGGAATTGCTCATACAGGTTTTTATAGGTTTTGACATCCAGTCGGCATGGGCAGGCAATTTGCAGTTGCTGAAACTGATGTTTAAATTCGGGCTGATCTTCCAGCAAGCTTTGCAAGGATCCGATTTTCTCCAGTAAACCCTTACTATAATCAATCCGGTCGACCGAAATAATGCGTTTATAAGGACGGACTGTCTCGAGATCAAAAGGTAATTTGTTAAGCTGGCTATCAGCCGCCTGATTTTTCAGTTGAACCGGATGCACGCCAATTGGATAACATTTCACATAAATCCGTCTTGACTGATAATTCAGGATTTCATCATGACGATGCTTGATTTTTAAGGTCTGTTCCAGAAACTGGATACAGTTTTTCTGATCGCGTGGGGTTTGAAATCCGAGTACATCAAAGTGAGCCAGATGATGCGCCAGATCCTGATAGGCCGGTAACGTCTGCCAGAGTTTCAGTTCAGGAAAAGGAATATGCAGGAAGAAACCAATACGGTTACGCATACCCAGTTTTCGACAGTAATGCGCCACACTTAAAAAATGGTAATCATGAATCCAGATGATGTCATGGGGAGAGGCGACCTGTTTCAGATGCTTGGCAAAGCGTAAATTGACATCTTTATAGGTTTTGAAATCCTGTGGCTGATAATCCACAAGTTGATGCTGATCATGCATCAGCGGCCATAAGGCATTATTGGCAAAACCACAATAAAAACCCTGATATTGGGGCTCAGTCAAAGGACTCGTATGATATTCAACATTCTGATGTTTGAGGATTTGAAACTTCTGCTCTTTGCCATGATCGACTCTGGAACCATTCCAGCCGACCCAAATGCCGCCAATATCCTGCAAAGCATCCTGCAAAGCCACCGCTAATCCACCTGCCTGTGTATTGTCTGGGTTAGGTAGATTCACACGATTTGATAACACAATGAGTTTTGACATGTGATTTCTCCAATAATTGTTGTTGTGCTTTAAATAATGTTAAAAGCTCCGTTAAAAAAGCTTGTACTTGTGTTACGTTTTCGAGCCGATGTTGTGCTACGGTGTTGCCCGTGCCGACTTTAATGGAACAGCCCTTTAAGCTATTAATCACCTGAAAGCCAGCTTCATCGGTCAGGTCATCACCGATAAAAATAGGGTAATGATCACTTAAATGAGCTTGCTGGTGAATGTGTTGAATGGCTGAACCTTTGTTTGCACCTTTGGGTACCAGCTCAAATACAAACTTCCCGGCCTTCAGTTCAAATGCTTGAAAGTGGGTCAGACAATCCAATGCAAATGTATGCACCAGATCTTCTAAATGTGGATGTTCACGAAAATGCAGTGCGACCGAATAGTCTTTCTTTTCTATTCGAATCTGAGCAAGCTGAGCGCTATGTTCAGTAATATAATTTTTTAATAATTCAAATTGCTCAGAATTTAAATCAATTAAATGACTTAAACGCGATTGATAGTTTAATTCCAGACCATGTGAGCCGGCAATATTCCAGTCAAAGGGATAAATAAGTTTTTGAGCTTGTGCAATAGAACGACCAGTGATTAATACCAACTCAATATATTGTTGTAGCTCTTTCAAGGTATTTAAGGTTTCATCTTTAATTATATTTTTTGTTGGATCAGGATGGAATTCGGAAATAGTTCCATCAATATCAAGAAATAAAATAAGCTTATGAGAATAAATAACTGGATTGAGTTGAGTTAAAATCACTTGAGCTAATAGAGGAGAAGGCACTATAAGTGAATCTTCTGCATCTTGACCAGAGTGTTGAGCGGACATAAAATCTACCTAAGTATTTGAAATAAAATTAATTTAAATTTTAAAACTGCCTGATTAATTTTTAATCTAATAAATATATAGCATATTTCATTTAACAGACTGGATTTAAGTGCAGAAAAGAAACATTTTTAACAAGTACAGTTACTTTTTAAAATTTGGAAATATTTTTCATGTAAAAGATATTATTCTTAATAAATTTTAAAGATAATGCTCTGACTGTTTTTTATTAATTTATTTTTATTTAGGATTATTTTTTATTTAAGCCATAATATTCAATGTGATTGCTTGAGTTGTTTAAAATTTTAATCGCTATAATTTAGTATTTTATTTTTAAAATTTGATATATTTTAAATGTAGATAATATAAGTTAATTTTATTTAAAATGAATTTTTTGGATGAAAATAATTAACCCTATTCTTGGAGTGAAAAAAAATAGAAGACAAGCTGTTGAAAATTATTATTTTTTAAATATATAAAAGGTCATGAAGATATGGGGGCTATTAGAATGTTACAGGATAAGAATTTATTGCTCTATAATTTTCTTTAGATCGGATATAACAAATTAGACGATGTTTAAGGGTTTTTGAAATTAGTTTTACAGATTTAAATTTTTCTCATTATTAGATTTTTAATTTTATCATTTGGTATAAAAAGTCACTCATATAGACTGATATTTTTTAATTTACTGGTCATAAATAGCTAGAATATTCAAGTTTCAAAATCAAGAAGTTGAGCTTAGGTGAAGTTAAGCTAAAGAAAAAGGTGTGTAAGGAAAGAAGATCCTTTAAGTACTGGAACTTACATAAAAGGGGAAAAACGGGTGAAAATTATTTAGTCCAGGCCAAAAAATAGGTGGATTTTCAACTATAAAGGTGTTTTTTGCACGAATCATATCCCGCTTAGACTGCTAAGGACTTCTCAGAAAAGAAGAGAAATGAATTTTAAGAAGGGAATAAAATAACGATAACTTACATTCAAAAGGAAGCTTAGTTGAGGGCCGTATCATATCAATTCAGCAGCTGGCACAGATACAACCCGTCTGTTCAAAATAGAGAAAGTGCTTAGAGCTCTCTCCACAGCTCATTTTCATCTTTTAAAGGAATTGTGAAGTTAAAGTCATCATCATTACTGACCAAAAGACTGGTGGGAGTTTGCATGACCACTTTCAAAACAGTGCCTGCCTCAAAAATAATCGGGGTACAATTTTCCTTTTCTAAGGTCAATGGTTTAAGTAATTCAATTACCGAACTTTCCATAGTTTTATTCCAAAATAAGATTACTTTTCGAGAGTTAAATCATAGCATGATTTTTGAAAATTTAACTATTTCTCCAAAAAATGAGAACTGGGTCAATGATTTATTTACTTCAGTAGCAGCAAAACCTTTATCTAAACATCTATAAAGGCATTATTGAGTATTTGATTTCATTCTATTTATAGAATTTTAAGAAGCTATATTCGTTTTTAATAAAACAGACAGGCCGTACTGATGTACAGGATTTAAAAATACATAAGGCAAAACTTGATGATTCATGCACCTGATTACCTCTGGAGCTTTAGATAGGCTAATCCAGAATAAAAAGACTCATTAAGAGAAAAATACGTTTTGAAAATCTATAAAAATAAATTTTATAAGGGACTATGCATCGCTATGTTATTTTTTAAACTAAATTGAAAATTAATGCTTTATAACAGTAAAAGTCTAAAATAAGAATAAACTAGGCGTCATTTGGATGACCAAGAGATAGAAGGAGAACTAGGTCAGCATGTTCAAGTCATTTTTCCCGCAACCCGTCTGGTTTTTTAGCAGCCTGATTTTGTGGTTTATCCTTAATCTTGTGCTTTGGCATACTGGCGGATCAGGATGGGGAGTCTATTTGGGTTTCCCTGAAGGCTATTCTGAGGAAAGTCTCGCTATCGGTATCAGTCGTTTCTGGTCAGCCAAGTTTCTCTGGTTCTACCTTTGGTTTTTTCTTGCCACTGCCATATTTGCTCTATTCTGGATGTGGAAAGCACAACATCCATGGCAGCGTTGGTCAGTCTGGGGCTCGGCTTTTATCCTGTTTAATATCTGGTTTGGAGTACAGGTCAATGTCGTTTTAAATGAATGGTATAGCCCGTTTTATGACCAGATCCAGAAAATGCTAGGCAGCGGTGGCGGAGATGTTTCACTTCTCTATCAAGAAGCTTTAACCTTTATTTATATCGCCATGATTTACGTCACTTTGGCCGTATTTAATATGTTTTTCGTCAGCCATTATGTGTTCCGCTGGCGTACCGCGATGAATAACTATTACACGGCACATTGGGAACAATTGCGTCATATTGAAGGCGCATCCCAGCGTATTCAGGAAGATACCATGCGCTTTGCCAAAACCACGGAACAGCTGAGTGTTTCCCTGATTGAAGCATTGATGTTATTGATGGCGTTTCTGCCTATCCTGTACCAGCTTTCAAGTCATGTAAAGGTTCTGCCAATTGTGGGAGAAATACCGCATGCTTTAATGTGGGCTTCTATTGGATGGGCCGTATTGGGTACCGTCATTTTGATGGTGGTCGGGATGAAACTGCCAGGACTGGAGTTTAATAACCAGAAAGTCGAGGCTGCTTACCGTAAAGAACTGGTGTACGGAGAGGATCATGCTGATCGGGCTCATCCGCTGACACTGCAAGAACTGTTTAGCCGGGTACGCTGGAATTATTTCCGTCTGTATTTTCACTATGCCTATTTCAACCTGGTCCGGATCTGGTACTTACAGTTAGACAATATCTATGGATTATTTATCCTGTTTCCGAGTATTGCAGCAGGAACGATCACCCTGGGTTTGATGATGCAAATCCTGAATGTATTTGGAAAAGTACGTGAGTCCTTTCAATATCTGATTTTATCGTGGCCGACCATTATTGAGTTGATGTCGATCTATAAACGTTTAAAAGCATTTGAATCCCATCTGGATTAATTTTTTCTAAGTTACCCATTAGATTGTAAAAGCCAAATGATTTTATCTTTGGCTTTTTATATCTAAATCGACGTTAATATCTAATCGAAAAGCTTGATCTGACCGTTGGTTAGATCAGATCAAATAGGAGCAAAATATCCCAATATAGGGGTATTCAGGTCTGGTTTTCCTGATTAGAATCTTAATGACCAGCGAAGATGGAGTTTAATTTCCAGCGGTTTAACGTATAAAAATAAGAAGTGTACGTTGAGGAAATTATTCTGATGCTGATCTTGTTCAGACAATGCTATAGAGGGTAAAAGTAATTTTTTACACATGATAATAAAGATCTGTACCGTTATCCTGAATAAGCTGCCGAAGAAAGATTGCTATCTTTCTTCGGCTTTTTATGTGGTGTTCTATTTATTTCTGACTCAGTCCCGCTGTTATTTATCCTTTAACTATGCGCCAGAAGGATGCTTATCTCAATTTTTATAGGCTGAGGCTTGGCATAATGTATAGGGTTGTGAATGATGTGCCTCCTTTTTATCTTTTAAATTTGATACTTATCAACATCTTGTGTTTGTTGTTTGCTGCTATTTAGGCTATGTTATACGGGAATCTGGGGTTGAGATATTTGCTGTGAAGCTAAACGTAATAATTCTAATAATAGGGGCAATAGGCTTGGCGGGATGTAATAGCGTGAGTCGGCTGAAATCAGGGGTTTTACATCCTTTTGCCAGTCCGGAAGAGCTAATCGCCAAGCGGGCTTTGAATCAACGTGATGGCAGTGCAAAAGATTATATTTATCTTTGGGGGCAAGCACAGAAAAATAACAGCACTCAGGCCATGTATCCGCGTTCGATCCTGACGCAATATTGTCATGAACAAGGCGGTAAATTTTCCCTATTGTATAGAAGTAATTTTAATGCAGTGGCAGATCCTGCCCAACGCAAACGCCTGAGTACAAACCGAGGTGTGGTACAGGGAAGCGGTGCCTATCAATGTCGTATGGATGGCCTGGCTGAAAGCTGGCTCGTCTCGATCGAGCCGGTTTCTGAACGACAGGTCGATAAAACCAGCCAGAACCGTAGCGTTCGATTGCTGACCAAGTTGATGAGTGCGACTGAGGCAAGAAACTTTTACCTTGCTGCAAATAAGAACACTGTCGCTACCCAGAAAAAGACTGCTGCATCGATAAAAACGCCTGTAACGAAGACCACGAATGAACTTAAAGAATCAGCGCGTAAAGAGCAGGAAAGGAAAGAATTAGAGAGAAAGGAATTAGAAAGAAAAGAGCTAGAGAAAAAACAGATCGCGACGACGGTAGTCCCCGTGAGAGCTTCAGTGGTAGAAACACCTCAACAGCAGCAGATGAAGCTCTATGTGGCAGCACGCCGTGATATTAATAGTGGCAAGAACCTGAATAATGCCTGCAATAATGCGCAGCGTGCCTACAATTATGGCAAATTGCAGGGGACTGAGGGAACTCGGGTTTATACCGAATCTGGTATGCTGGTTGCTCGCTGTTTGAACGGGATTCCGGCCTATGCCAACCGTTTCCCGAATGCTAAAGCTCAGGCCAAGCGTGTGCTACAGAATCTGTCTAATAACTATAATCATAGTGGTGCGAAGAATATGTTGAGACAGATCAAATAAGCACTGCATTAAACGCATTTAATCCAGAATCCGTATGATGATTTTGATTCACCAGAAGATGGGATAAAAAATCAGTTCAATCAGGTCGGATATAGAGGATGAGATCCGACTGCGTTTGCTGGGCAGGTCGCGCGATTCGAACATCCATCTTCGAAAAACAGGATGGATCAATAACAATACGGTCAAGCTAAAGAACACAACCAGTCTCCAAGGAAGGATGCTGTTAAAGGTGTTTGCAGTCATCATGATTATTTTTATTGTTTTAATTTGAATAATAACGCTAAGTTTACTCGATCAATATCATCATCTGATGAATAGCATGATGGGATGAAATTTTTCATCTGAATTAATTTTAAATCCAGTTCAGGTTTTACAGAGCTCTATCAGTATATTTCCTTTTTACATGATACAAAGAAACTATTTTCAGCGCCAAAATGCTGATGTCATATTAAAAGGAAGTGGTGATGGGTTTAAAAAGTTCTTCTCGTATTCGTTCATTTTTTCTAGGTGCAGCATTATTGGGAGCAGCACAGGTTACGATGGCGGGCCCAACGGTCGATCAGCTGAGTGACTGTTTGATGAAGTCCACTACAGCCACTGATAAAACCACGGTGTTGCAATGGACATTTGTGGCATTGGGCAATCATCCGGACTTAAAAGCTTTTAGCAATGTGACTGCGACTCAAAAGGAAGCATTAGACAAGAATCTGGCGACGGTGTTGCAGCGCATTTTAGTGGAGCAATGTTCAGCACAGACCAAGGCGGTGATTCAAGCTGAAGGTTTACAGGCTGTGGGCGATAGTTTTCAGGCTTTGGGTAAAACCACAGGTGAGGAAATTTTAAAGAATCCTGAAATCAATAATCAGCTTAAAGGTGTGCTGCGTTATATCGATCTAAATCGTGTGGCACAGACTTTTTTGACACCAGATTTGCTGAATAAGTTGGGGTTGTAAGAGGGTAAGCTGGTTTTATTTGAAAATAGCGATAATGATTTTAATCAGCCAGTAAATAGGATAGAAAATAAATTCGAGTCCATCCACCAAGTCTAGACTACGTTGTTTTCTGCGTGGTTCGGGCTGTGTTTCAGATAGCCATCGACGGCTTTTAGGAATAATGAGCAAAATGATGATGACAACTGTGAATATGCCAATCGCAGTTTGAATAATGATAAGTAATAGTTCGGGTGTCATATTTATTTTTCTGAAGTATTTTGAGTTTTATAGCATGTTTTTATTAAATCCTCTCCCTAGCCCTCTCCTTTATAAAAGGAGAGGGAACACCGCGTATCCAATTAATCACATGACAAAGTCTCCCTTTTCTAAAGGGAGATTTAGAGGGATTTTAGAAGTAGCGCATAAAAAAAAGGATTTTGAAAGTTGGATACGCCCTAAGTCTTCAAGTTTGTTAATAGAGGATACTTTTTTAATGGTCATTTTTTAAATATTTTTCGTGTAATGATATTTAGATTTTTTAAAACTTGATGATCGTTATGGATAGATGTTAAATAAATATATCTATTTTCATAATAAATTCAAAATATCAGAAGAATCAAAGACAATACTTGATCAAAAAAGTTTTAAATGTCCTCATTGTGGTGCTTTTGCTTACATGGAGTGGAATAATTTATTTGTTATTTCACAAGACCCAATGGGTAATGACTTTTATGTGAGAACAAGGGTGCATCAAGCTACTTGTGCTTCATGTGATAATAACAATATATGGTATAACCATGCACCAGAGATGGATTGGTTACCCCCAAACAATTTTTATAAGCCAAAAGATAATAATGATTTAACTAGATTGTATCCTATTCAAGAGATTGCGAATAAAGATATTCCGGCTGCTAATGCTGATATGCCTGAAGATGTGACAAAGCTTTATATAGAGGCAGCTTTAATTTTTGAACTATCACCTCGTTCAGCTGCGGCATTAATCCGTTTAGCATTGGAAAAATTATGTACACACTTAGGTGTAACGAAAAAGAATATTAAAGAGTCGATTGAAGAATTGGCTACAAAAAATATTATTCCTTTGAATGTTGCAAAAGCTGCAGACAACATTAGGTTGATTGGAAATGCAAATGTACATCCAGGGATTATTTGTGATGAAATTTTAGAGGATATTAACTCAGCTATTTTTATTTATATAAATTTAATAGTTGATTATGCGATTACAAAGCCAAAGGAAATTGCAGAAATTAACGCTTTATTTCCTGAGCAAAAACGAGCTTCGCTATAGGTTTGAAAACCCGCACAATGGCGGGTTTTTATATAAATTCCTTTTCTTGAACAGATAAAGCTTTATCTTAGGGTGATTTCATCACAGGACTGACTAATTGCACAATTAATCTTTAGCTTTCCAAGAGTATTTTACAGGATTACTAGCTCCTTTTTTTCTGAATTTTTCAGGAATCCTTTTACCTAAATATTTAGTTCGAAGAGCTTCAGGAGCTTCTTTTCCAATGAAACCATATCTTTTTGAGCGAGTTTCATGATTATAAACTTCTTCACCTAATAGCATGAAGTTAGGGAAATTCTCTTGAGTAGCTTCTAACCATTGCTCGGCAACAAAGACGCCCTTAATGACACCTTGAACCGTAGCTAAAATTATTTTTGCCTTTTTAGCTTCAGCAGGTGTAAGTTTCCATGCGAACCTAACTGCGTCATATACACCACGTTCTAAAGCTGTTCGATTAATAGAAATTAAGAGCGCATCGTCATCAATTTCTACTGTTTCAGCTTGATACGCATTAACAATTTCATGAATATTAGCTACACCATATTCATTACTATCTTTACCATTCATAATGTTAGTTAGTCCTGAATAAGCATCTATTAATGAAGCTTCAACAATTTCTGCGATATTTTTACTTTCTAATGCATGTCGGTGAATGATATGAATCACATAAAGACCTGATAATTGAATATCGCGAATTTGTTTCATTTTTAAACTAATAAAGTTTTCATCTTGGTCGCTTAATAATCCGTTTACATGATCAAAAATACGATTATTAATTCCACGACCAACGTAAAATGTCGTTCCATCTCTTGGATCTACTAATCTATATACATACCACTTTAGTTTTTCACGAATTTCTGAACTAAACTTTTCTATTTTCATTTTTTACCGTTAAAAAAACCTCGCATTAAGCGAGGTTTTTATAGCATGAAATCAATTGATTAGCGGATAATTCAACCAATCAATTTCTTCATCAATTCATTCACTTGTGCCGGGTTGGCTTTCCCTTTTGCAGCTTTCATCACTTGACCAACAAGACCGTTGAAAGCTTTCTCTTTACCAGATTTATACTCTTCAACCATCTTCTCGTTAGCAGCAAGCACGTCTTTAATAATTGCTTCAATTGCACCTGTATCAGTTTCCTGTTTCAAGCCTTTTTCCGCAATAATTTCGTCCGCAGATTTGCCTTCGTCCCACATAAAGCCGAATACTTGCTTCGCGATCTTACCGTTAATCGTGTTGTCCACAATACGTGCAATCATGCCACCCAGTTTTTCCGCAGATACAGGAGAATCCGCCAAATCTAAGCCTGCCTTGTTTAAAGCACCTGAGAATTCGCCCATTACCCAGTTTGCCGCAATCTTACCTTGCGCAGCGCCGCCAGCAGCTTTCACGACTTCTTCATAAAACTCTGACATTTCACGAGTAAGCGTTAGAACGTGAGCATCGTACTCAGTCACGCCAAAGTCCGCCACAAAACGCGCACGACGTGCCGCAGGCAGCTCAGGCATGGTGGCTTTGATTGCTTCGATTTGTTCATCCGCAATCACCACAGGTAACAAGTCTGGGTCTGGGAAGTAACGGTAATCGTTGGCTTCTTCTTTTGAACGCATTGAACGCGTTTCCATCTTCACAGGATCGAATAAACGCGTTTCCTGATCAATGGTGCCGTCCCATTCCAGAATTTCCATTTGACGTTCAATTTCAACATTGATCGCTTGTTCAATGAAACGGAATGAGTTCAGGTTTTTCAATTCGCAACGCGTACCGAAGGGTTGACCCGGACGACGTAACGACACGTTACAGTCACAACGGAACGAACCTTCTGCCATGTTGCCGTCAGAAATGCCTAACCAGCGCACCAGCGTATGAATCGCTTTAATATAAGCAACCGCTTCTTCAACCGAACGCATATCCGGTTCAGATACGATTTCAAGCAGCGGCGTACCGGCACGGTTCAAGTCAATACCTGACATACCTTCGAACTGGTCATGAATCGATTTACCTGCATCTTCCTCAAGGTGCGCACGGGTTACGCCAATCCGTTTAACCGTGCCATCTTCAAGCTGGATGTCGATATGACCCAAGCCCACAATCGGATTGTCCATCTGGCTAATCTGGTAGCCTTTTGGTGAATCCGGGTAGAAATAGTTTTTACGTGCAAATACAGAAGCCTGATCAATATAGGCATCGATACCCAAACCAAAGCGAATCGCAAGATCCACCACTTCTTTATTCAATACCGGCAATACGCCCGGCATGGCCAAATCTACAAGGCTGGCTTGGGTGTTTGGATCATTACCGAATACAGTCGATGAACCCGAGAAAATTTTGGTATTGGTGGCAAGCTGAGTGTGAATCTCGATACCAATAACGACTTCCCAACCCTCAATCAGGTTAGATTTTGGTTTAGCCGATTTTTGAGCTTGAGCCATTATGCATTCTCCTCAGCAATTGCCGCGCGTTGTGTATGCCAATCGGTTGCTTGCTGGTACTGATGCACCACAGACAACAATTGCGATTCTGACCAGTAATTCCCAATCAACTGTAAGCCAACTGGCAAGTTGTTCTGGTCAAAACCAACAGGCGCATTAATCGCAGGAAGACCTGCCAGGTTTACCGCAAGCGTATAAATATCGCCCAGGTACATTTCAACCGGAGTCAAATCCACACCAATTTTATAGGCTGTGGTTGGCGCAGATGGTGCAGCAATCACATCGACAGATTCAAAGGCTTTAAGGAAATCTTGCTGGATCAGGCGACGTACTTTTTGTGCTTTCACATAATATGCATCGTAGTAACCTGCGGATAACGCATATGTGCCAATCAGGATACGACGTTGCACTTCCGCACCAAAACCTTCTGAACGTGAACGTTTGTACAAGTCCATCAAGTCCACTGGATTTTCACAGCGGTAGCCATAACGCA
The DNA here is from genome assembly GCF_013420435.1 of Acinetobacter sp. YH01008. Classification (NCBI taxonomy): domain Bacteria; kingdom Pseudomonadati; phylum Pseudomonadota; class Gammaproteobacteria; order Moraxellales; family Moraxellaceae; genus Acinetobacter; species Acinetobacter sp. YH01008. The sequence goes on along the minus strand of NZ_VOYD01000026.1, from coordinate 23,568 downwards.
CACCGTCAAAGCGTTGTAAGTTAGAAGATGCTTCAGCAGGTGCGATCAGGTAGTAAGTCGGAACGTAGCTTTCGGTCATGTTGAGGTCGATCTCAACCAGTGTAGCGCCCAGGTCTTCTAACTTTTTCAATGATTCTTCGACACGTGCTTTAACATCTTCAGCTAGGCCGGCAACATTAAAGTACTGTTTTGGAATACCAATGCGTAAACCTTTGACGGATGTATCATTCAGGTTCGCCACATAGTTATCAACCACTTGATTCATTGACGTTGAATCTTTGGCATCATGACCGGCCATCACGTTCATCAGGTAGGCACAGTCTTCTGCTGAGCGTGCCATCGGGCCGCCTTGGTCGAGGGATGATGCATAGGCAATCATACCGAAGCGCGACACACGGCCATAGGTCGGTTTAAGTCCAGTCAGGCCACAGAATGACGCAGGTTGACGAATAGAGCCACCGGTGTCAGTACCGGTAGCGAAGGGTGCCAGATCCGCTGCAACAGCTGCTGCTGAACCACCTGAAGAACCGCCAGGAACATGGTTTAAATTCCAAGGGTTAGCCGTTGCGCCGTAATATGAGTTTTCAGAGGTCGAACCCATGGCGAATTCGTCCATGTTCAATTTACCCAAAGTCACCAGGCCCGAAGCTTTGCCTTTCGCAACAACGGTGGCGTCATAAGGAGAGATAAAATTGTCCAGTATTTTAGAACCGGCAGTGGTCTTGATGCCTTGAGTACAGAAAATGTCTTTATGCGCGATTGGTACGCCTGTTAACACATTTGCACCACCTGCCTTACGCAGTGTGTCAGCCGCATCAGCTTCTGCCAATGCCAATTCAGGCGTAACGGTTACATATGATTTTACTTGAGCATCAATTTTTGTAATGCGCTTTAAGTAATGTTCAGTCAATTCGCGAGATGAAAACTGGGCATTTGCCAGACCTTCACTGAGTTCACGAATGGATAAGCGATGTAAATCTGTCATGAGAAATAATTCTTTACGTTTAATTTAATAAAAAGAATGAACTGGGTAGTAATTACTCAATCACGCGCGGTACGAGGTATAAACCATCCTGAACAGCAGGTGCAACTGCTTGGTATTGCTCGCGATGATTGCTTTCTGAGACCACATCTTCACGTAGTGGCTGAGGATGGTCGAAAGGGCTCTTCAGCGGTTCAATTCCGTCGGTATTGATGCCTTTCAATGTGTCCATCATGCCTAAAATCTTATTTAAACTTTGAGCATATTCAGCAGATTGCGTATCATTGAGAGATAACCTTGCAAGGTGGGCAATGGCTGAAACTGTTTCTGCACTTAAATCTGCAGAATGCTGTGCATCCGATGTAGACATAATATTACCTAATCAGTATTAAAAAAATTCAAATTATCATGCGTTATGATAAGCGATTGACTTGTCCAAATCATCACATTTAGTTAAAGTTGCCACCTTGCGTCCATATAAAGTTTAATTGAGAACGTCCCCGTGATTCTAAAACGACTAATAGGCTTGTTTTCGCCAGATCTTGCCATTGATTTAGGTACTGCAAATACACTTATTTATGCGCCAGGACGAGGCATTATATTAAATGAACCCACGGTTGTAGCCATCCGTCATAGTGGTTCACATAAAATTGTTGCCGCTGTAGGTCTTGAAGCGAAACAAATGCTAGGTCGTACCCCAGCCAATATCTCAGCAATCCGCCCCATGAAAGATGGGGTGATTGCGGATTTTGAAGTCACTGAAACCATGCTGAATCAGTTCATTCGCAAAGTACATGAAAACCGTCTGTTTACTCCGGCACCGCGTGTGGTGGTGTGTGTACCATGTAAATCGACGCTGGTTGAACGTCGTGCTATTCGTGAAGCGGTATTTAATGCTGGTGCACGTGATGTCCGTTTAATCGAAGAACCGATGGCAGCGGCCATTGGTGCAGGTATGCCAGTTGAGCAGGCCTGTGGTTCAATGGTGGTCGATGTCGGTGGTGGTACCACTGAAATTGCGATCATTTCCCTGCAGGGTTGTGTCTATGCAGATTCTTTACGGATTGGCGGTGATGTCTTTGATGAGCAGATCATTAACTATGTGCGTAAGGCGCATGGCTGTGTGATTGGTGAAACCACGGCAGAAGTGATCAAAAAAGAAGTGGGCATGGCCTTGCCAGATGAAGGTGCTAAACCGCTTGAAATTGAAGTTCGTGGCCGTAATCTTGCAGAAGGTGTACCACGTGCGATTGTGGTTAACTCAGACGAAGTGACTCAAGCCATTTCAGATCCTTTGCAAAACATTGTGTCTGCGGTGAAATCAGCACTAGAACACACACCTCCTGAGCTTTCTTCGGATATTGCTGAACGCGGTATCGTGTTAACCGGTGGTGGTGCATTGCTGCGTAATCTAGACAAGCTGCTGGCCAAAGAAACCGGCCTGCCGGTTGTGGTGGCAGAAGATCCACTCTCATGTGTAACCCGTGGTGGTGGCAAGGTACTCGAATTTTTCGACAATCCAAATCATGACATGTTATTCGTAGGCTAAGAAAAGGATTCGGCGGGTGCAAGCACATCTGTTTTCTCGACAACCGCCATCTTTTCGCTCTTTTATTATTGCATTGGTAACATGCTTGGTGGTGCTTTTCTTTGATTGGCGCATGCCACATGTTGTACAACCTGCAAGGGATGTCCTGTACGCGGCCTATAATCCTATTTATGCTGTGGCCAGTTATCCGGTATTGTCGCGAGAGTGGTTGAATCAACAAACCAAGTCTGAAGTTCAGTTGCGTCGGGAAAATACCGCGATGCAGGCTGAGTTGTTGCAGGCGCAAGTTCGCTTACAAAAAATCTCTGAACTTTCTGCTGAAAATACCCGTTTGCGCGGTCTGCTCGATACACCACTGATCATTGACGGGCGTATTGAAATTGCGGAAGTGATTGGCACCGATGCCGATCCTTTAAGACATATCATTGTGATCAACCGGGGTTCAAATAACGAGCTGAAAGTCGGGCAAACGGTACTGGATGACAAGGGGATTATGGGACAGATTATTAATGTCTATCCGCATAGTAGCCGGGTCATGCTGTTGTCTGATAAAGAACATTCATTGTCAGTGCGTCTGGAACATACTGGAATGCGTGCCATTGTCTCGGGGACGGGTGATCTGGGACGTTTGAAAATGGAATATGTACCTACCAGTGCCAATATCAAGGTCGGGGAAAAAGTCTATAGTTCAGGCTTGGGCCAACATTTTCCGGCAGGTTATCTGGTGGGGCAGGTGTCCAAAGTACAACGACATAATTCAGGTGAATTTGCCCAGATTGATGTAACGCCAGCCGCGCAGTTGGCCGGTGGTCATCATGTGGTGGTGTTATTTTCCGACTCATTGGCGATGGAGCAACCGCATGTCAATCGCTAAGATGAAATCCAGAAAGCATCGTGATCCCTTATTTGCCATCGTCATTTCAGTGATCGTGGCTTCGATTTTAATGGTCTATCCACTTTCTTATACTCTCTCGGGCTGGCGTCCGCTGTTCATGCTGATGGTGATGCTATTCTGGGTGTTGTGTCAGCCGACCTGGTGCGGGATATGGTTTGCCTTTGGTACCGGTATTTTTATTGATTTGCTGCTGGACGCACCTTTAGGTCTGAATGCCCTCAGCTTTATTATTATTGCCTTTTTAGCCCGATTCCTGACTCGTGAACGCCGTATCCTGACCTTTAATAATCTCTGGGTGATTACGGGGCTGGCAATTGTTGCACATTTGCTGATGATCTTTTTTGCCCAGATTGTGGCAGGCGTGCAATTTTCTTTTGCCAGGCACTGGATTCCAATGCTGACCAGTATTCTGGTTTGGCCTGTCCTCTATTATATGTTGAAAAAATGGCGCATATAATTCTCGCTTCCAGCTCACCTCGGCGTTGTGAGTTATTACAGCAGCTCGGACTGAGCTTTGATATCTACAGTCCGGATATCGATGAATCTGTGCGTGAAGGTGAATCCGTCGCGGCTTATGTTGAACGTCTGGCACGAGCCAAGGCTGATGCAGTGGCCGAGCGTTATCCAGATGCAATCATCATTGCTGCGGATACCAGTCTGGGGGTCGATAGTGAGATTTTGGGTAAACCAGAATCCAAGCAACATGCCATTGAAATGTGGACAAAAATCTCCGGTCGGTGGCATGATGTCTATAGCGGTGTCTGTGTTCGTACAAAAGATGAAAAATACAGTATAGTGGTACGTACGCAGGTCGAATTTCAAATCCTGAGTGCCGCAGACATGGAAAGTTACTGGGCCACAGGTGAGCCGCTGGGTAAAGCCGGGGCTTATGCGATTCAAGGAATTGCAGCACGTTATATTCCAAAAATACAAGGCAGCTATTCCAATGTGGTCGGCTTGCCGCTCTATGAAACCGTACAGTTATTACAGACAGTTAAGGCACTAAATTAACTGCTGATAAAAAGAATTTTTATAATGTTTTGAGTGTAATTATGTCTGACGAGTTATTGATTAACGTCACGCCGATGGAATGTCGGGTCGCGTTGATTGAAAACGGCACGGTCAATGAACTGTTTGTCGAGCGTACAGCCAAGCGTGGCTTGGTCGGTAATGTCTATAAAGGCAAAGTGGTACGGGTCTTGCCGGGTATGCAGGCTGCGTTTGTGGATATTGGTCTGTCCAGAACGGCATTTTTGCATATCAATGATATGGTCTGGCCGCGCCAGCAGCCCACCCCAAATGTCTTTGAACTGCTTCAGCCCGGTCAAATCCTCACGGTTCAGGTGATGAAAGATATGCTGGGTACCAAAGGTGCCCGTCTTTCCACGGATTTGTCTATTCCTTCGCGTTATCTGGTGCTGATGCCTTATGGCAATCATATTGGGGTGTCGCAGCGAATTGAATCTGAGGAAGAGCGCAATCGTTTGCGTTCGATTATTGAGCGGATTCAGGCCGAGCATAAGCTGCCAGGCTCAGTGATTGTACGTACCGCTGCTGAAGGTATTGAAGAAGCAGCCATTGCCCAAGATATGGCTTATCTGGCCAAGCTTTGGGAATATATCCAGCGTAAGCAGAAGATTATTGCAGTTCCCTCGCTGATCTTTGAAGAATTGCCTTTACCACAACGGATCATTCGTGATCTGGCCAATGAAGAAACTGCAAAAATCTACGTCGATTCACGTGAAATTCATGCCAAGCTGCAAGAGTTTGTCGAAGAATTCGTGCCGAATATGCGAGACCGCTTACTGCACTACCCGGGCGAGCGTCCAATTTTTGACTTATATAATGTTGAAGAAGATCTGCAAAAGGCGCTGCAAACTCGTGTTGCGTTGAAGTCGGGCGGTTATCTGATGATTGATCAGACCGAAGCGATGGCCACCATTGACGTCAATACCGGCTCTTATGTGGGTGGTCGCTCACTGGAAGACACTGTTTTTAAAACCAATATGGAAGCGACTCAGGTCATTGCACGTCAGTTGCGTCTGCGTAATCTGGGTGGAATTATCATCATTGATTTCATTGATATGCAGGAAGCGCAGCATCGTGAAGAAGTGATGAAACAGTTTGAGCGCATGTTGGAACGTGACCATGCTAAAACCAAGATTACTCAGGTATCTGAACTGGGTCTGGTGGAAATGACCCGAAAACGCACCCGTGAGTCACTGGAACATTTACTCTGTGAATCCTGTCCGACTTGTCAGGGACGTGGTTATGTCAAAACAGCCGAGTCAGTATGTTACGAAATATTCAGAGAAATTCTGCGTTATGCACGTGCTTATGAGTCGCAGAGTGGCTTTACTGTTGTCGCGCATCCCGCTGTAATTGATCGTTTACTAACAGTAGAGGCCCCAGCAGTCGCTGATCTAGAGCATTTCATTAACCGCGTGATTAAGTTCCAAGTAGAAAATCTGTATACGCAAGAGCAATACGATATCATTCTCAGCTGAAATTGTAACAGAATATCGTTAAACACTTGTTACATCTGAAATTTTACATTGGTGCTGTTATTTACAATACTAGATGCATGAATTAGCCAAAGCCGTTTCTCCCAGTTTCAGGCTTAGCAAAAGGAGTGTGTTATGAATATGAGTAAAGCAGTAATTAATAAAGGCCTAAAACACGTATTAGAACCAAAGACTGTACATGCAGGATATATCGTCGATGAGCGCGGTAATGAAGTCCAGATTACCGCCAGCATGATTCGTAATGCCTGCCATCAATTATTACAACAGTGTCGTACCATCAAAAGCTAATGCTACCGATACAGAATCTTGTGCAGATTGAAATAAATTCTAGGCAATCAAAAATGGATGCATCATCCCAAAAATATAAAATAAATTTAAAACGATGTTAAAAAATAAAACCAAGGGGCTCTATGAGCCCCTTAATTATGTGCGCTAGGACTGGCAAAAATGATCAACACTTTTTTCAGTTTATATATTCTATTTATTGATCCGCGGCTAGCTCACCGCCTGTAACTTTGGGACAGGTTCACCATCTACAATTCGTTCAAAACGCTGGATTTCTTCTTCAAGATGCGTCAGCAGGTTCTGCATTTTCGGCAGGGCATTACGGCATGCGGTTAAGCCGACTTCCAGTTTGTCCAGATAGCTGGTCATGGTAATGTTCAAAGCCTGCCCATCTAGTACAATTGAGGCTGGATAAAGCGCTTCGAGACGTGCACCATTCCAATATAGCGGTTCCTGAGGGCCGGGTACATTGGAAATAATCACATTAAATGCCTGGCGCGTTGGCATTAAACCGGATGCAATGTTCAGACCGGCTGCACCATAGACAAAGGCACTATAATTTAAAATCTGATTGGCATTCATGCGTTTAAAACGTTCCTTGGCACTCAGTACACTGCCACGTACAATTTTGAGACGTTCCAGAGGATCTTCTTTATGGGTGCCCAGATTGGCCAGAATCATGGTAATGCGATTGGAAACATCCGAATCATCACTTCGAACCGAGGCCGGAACCATAGCAATTAATGGTTTTTTCGGTAAAGCGTTTTGTGATAGTAAATATTCACGTAGTGCACCTGAACAGATGGCCAGTACCATGTCATTAATCGTGACGCCCAATGCTTTAGAAATATGCCGTAAACGTGAAAATTCAAAGGATTGTGCTGCAAAACGACGCGAAGCACTGACACGTTGGTTCAGAATACAACTTGGTGCCTGAAAACTGGACACATAATCCGGATTGCGCCCCATATCCTTCATAACGGTCTGAGACAGCTCATAAGCGACGCGTGGTGCGCATTCCAGTTGGCCTTTAATGGTTTGCAGGACATTTTTAAAAGCATTGACCTTAGGTGCTTTAAGGCGTTTGGCGCGTGGCCCTTCAACACACCACGGTGGCACAATACTTTTGGCATTCGGATCATGCGACAGCGATTTTTCGACCAGACGCATGCCGGCGATTCCGTCCACCATCGCATGATGGATCTTGAAATACATGGCAAAACGATTACCTTCAATTCCTTCAATAATATGACAGGTCCATAAAGGCTTGGCACGATCAATCAGCGCACTATGTTCTTGTGAAATATAAGTGAGCAATTCACGGATACGACCCGGTTTCGGCAGGGCAATATGACGAAAATGATGATCTAAATCAAATTCTTGGTCTTCATCCCAAAACAGGCCATTTAAATAATTATTAAAAGGTGGAATCGGCGATGATTTGGAGTTTTGAATATCAGTGACGAGATCCTGAATAAAGGAAGCGGGTGCATTTTCGGGAATTTGGAATAAAAATAGTCCACCTACATGCATAGGCTGCTGCCGTTTCTCTAAAGTTAAGAAAATAAAATCAATTGGATGTAATGGACGCATAGCGTGGATTGCCTCACTGCACTTTCTTCAGCTGCTCTGATCCGAACAACCTTGTTAGAATTATTAATATTGACATTACAAAGTATAGCGATTTTGCCACGGAAAGGTACTGATTTTTCTGTAGATGATTGGTTTATGAAAAAACCACCGACGAGTCGATGGTTATGCTAGATCATTTTTGCAAGTTGCCGGCATGCAGACCACATTCTTTATGCGTGGCTTCTTCCCACCACCAGCGGCCTTCGCGTTCATGCTGATTTGGCAGCACAGGGCGAGTACAAGGTTCACAGCCGATAGAAACAAAACCTTTCTCATGCAGGGCATTATAAGGGACTTCCATCATACGGATATAGCTCCAGACATCCGCACTGGACCAGTTGGCTAGAGGATTGTACTTGATCAACTGTTTTCCCGGACCGGAGAAACCTGGATCTGCCTGAACCACAGGAATTTCATTGCGTGTACCCGGACTTTGGTCTTTGCGCTGACCAGTAATCCAGCCATCCAGCGTCGCCAGTTTTTTACGTAGCGGTTGAACCTTGCGTATACCGCAACATTCCTGATGGCCATCTTCAAAGAAACTGAATAAACCTTTTGTCGTCACTAGATTTTGCACGTCTGCAGTTTCAGGGAAGCAGATTTCAATCTCGATGTTGTAATGCTTACGTACCCGTTCAATAAACTGATACGTCTCTGCATGTAGACGGCCAGTATCCAGACTGAATACCCGGAACGGTTTACCGAGATGCGATGCCATATCAATCAATACAATATCTTCAGCACCAGAAAATGAAATCGCAATTTCACCTTGCTGGCTCAGTGCAAGTGCCAAAATTTCATTGGGCGATTTATCTGCATATTCAGATGCAAGTGCATCAATACGATCAATAGTAGGAATGATGGTCATGAGAATCCTGGCGATATAGGCTTGGAAAGGACATGGCCTATATTAATTAATTTCACCTCTATTTTAATAGAATTGATTTAATTGACTTATCACTAAAAAATAAATACTTATGAAAAAAATAGATTTAAAAAAGTACAGTACAAAATCTGTTGCTTCAGCTATGATAGTGCAAAATTTTTTCAATACAACTTAGAGGGAATGTTCATGGAAGTCGTATGTCTAGATTTAGAAGGTGTGTTGGTTCCAGAAATCTGGATTAACTTTGCCAAAAAAACCGGTATTAAAGAGCTTGAAGCGACGACTCGTGACATTCCTGACTATGATGTACTGATGACCCAACGTCTGAATATTTTAAAACAGCACGGTTTAGGCTTGAACGATATTCAGGAAGTGATTGCAGAAATGGGTCCATTCCCAGGAGCAAAAGAATTTGTGAAATGGGTGAGTACGCATTTTCAATTAATTATTCTTTCAGATACTTTCTATGAATTTGCACATCCATTGATGAAGCAACTGGATTGGCCAACGATTTTCTGTCATAAGTTAGAGACAGATGAAAAGGGCATGATTTCAGCGTATAAGCTTCGTCAACCTGATCAAAAACGTAAAGCGGTGCAAGCTTTACATGGCTTGAATTTCCGTGTCATTGCAGCAGGGGATTCGTATAATGATACCACCATGCTTGGTGAAGCGGACGCAGGCTTCTTGTTTGATGCGCCTGAAAATGTGATTGCAGAGTTCCCACAGTTCCCACCGATTCATGGCTATGCGGCACTCAAAGAAGCTATTCGTAATGCGTCGGTGCGTGATATTCCAGCATAAGTGAATAACCAATAAAAAAAGCCGCATCATGCGGCTTTTTTTATGAATACAGATTTGGAATTAGAAACGGTAACCAATCTTCATACCGTATGCCCACGCATTGTTGTCTTCAAATTCACCCACATCTGTGGTTCCAGTGCGCGCTGTAGCATCGCCTAACCATAAATGTTTCACGCCAGCTTGAATGAAGTAGTTTTCAGCAGGGCTATATTGCGCGCCTAATCCAATACTCCAGTTTCCATTTACTGGGCCAAGAGTCGTAACAGGGTTGCCTGCACCAGAGTCATAACCAACAGAAGCTGAACCAGCCCATTTATCATTAAACTTATGAGAGATACCTGTTGTAATAGACCACTGATCATCTGAATAGTCGATTAGGTTTTGTGCTTTGCCTCTTGCAGCCTGTGTTGCAGCAGCTAAATATGTAGGTTTAACTGCAAATTGATCCCAATGTACCCAACGAATATTTGCAAAAGCTAAGGTGTCTTTAGCAACACCTGATTGTAAATCAATGTTTACAGACTGAGGTGTAACAACTTCTGTGTTTGAGTTAGGACGAACAACAGCACCTAGGGCAAATGTTTCTGAAGTATCAAGTTCATGCTTGATTTCAGAGCGATAAGTGACAGCAGCTCTAAGTGCAATTTCAGGAATAGAGTATGCGGCACCTGCAATCCAACCGAAAGCATCATTTTCTTTAAGATCTATGTCGTAGCCACCTAATAGATGAGTACCACCGTATGCGGCACCACGTAATGAAACTTTTCCTTCAACTGTTTGATATACGGGACCTGCATAAAAATTCCAGTTTTGGTTGGGTTGGTAACCAATCAGCGCTGTTAGATTATTAGTATCAACTTCAACAGAAGTTCCTTCCATACCATTACCAAATGTACCTGCTGTTGATGAGTAGGTTGCATCAGCACCAAAAGGTTGATCGTAAATCAAACCAAGTGAAATTTTATCAGTTGCTTGAACTTTGATTGCTGCGGAAGGGAAGTAATAGTCTTCACCCATATCACTGATTTTTTCGCCCTGTAAATCTGTTACTGTAGAAGAGCCTTTAACAGTTGGATCAAGAACCGAAATACCAGCTTCCGCATAGTTACCCGGCTGTAAAAAAGCAGAAATAGATTGACCAGAACGGTCTAAGCCAGCTGCTTGAACTGCAGAAAGAGGTAAAGCGCTAAGTAAAATAGCAGAATAAATTTTATTGAGCTTCATGGTACGTTCCCTGATGCCATCTGTAACAAAAATGTGATGGAAAAGTAACATAAATTCAAAAAGAGTAAATACTCAGCTTTGTCGAAGAAATGAACTATGGCGGTTAAACAAAAAGATTGCTTAGAGTATTTATACTATATTTTCAATATTAACTAGATGAAAAATAAAAGAATAAAAGAATATTTTTTTTTATAAAAAAGTAGATTTACATATAAAGTGAGTGCTCTAAAAATAAACAAATGATATGCAAGTGTATAAAAAGCAGAGTTAAAGGCATAAAAAACCACCCGAAGGCGGTTTTTTATTCAATTGAAACTTAGAAACGGTAGCCCATTTTCAAGCCATATGCGATGGCATTGTTATCTTCAAATTCACCTACATTAGGGTTCGCCACTGTAAGTGCTGTTGCATCACCCAACCAGAAGTATTTCAGACCACCAGCGATGAAGTAGTTTGGAGCAGGGCTGTATTGTAAACCTAAGCCTACGTTCCAGTAGCCTTCTGTTGGACCAAGCGTAGTAATTGGATTACCTGCACCTGAGTCCCAACCTACAGAGACATTACCTGCCCATTTTTCACTGAATTTGCGACCTACGCCACCAGTTGCGGACCATTGATCTTTGTTGTATTCAACTAGGTTTCCACCTGCTAAAGCCGCTAAGGCAGAACGAGGATCTTGTGCTGGTAGAGTTGATGCTAACGCTGCCGCCGCATCTAAAGCTTGTCCAAATTGAGCTGGACGGATTGCCATGCCGTCCCAATTTACCCAACGCACATTCAAGAAAGCAACAGTATCAGCCATAATACCCGACTGTAAGTCTAAATTTACAGATTGAGGCGTTGTGACATTAGTTGTGCCAGCAGCAAATGTAGGGAATGCGGCTGGATTACCTGCTAAACCAACACCTAGCGCGACATTTAGTGGATTACCAGCTAGATCTTCATTTGATTTTAAATCATGTTCAATTTCAGAACGATAAGTTAATGATGCTTTTAAAGCGATTTCTGGAATTTGATAAGCAAAACCAGCTAACCAACCGAACTCACCTTCTTTCTTCATATTAGCATTATAACCACTAAGAGCTGAGTAAGCTACACCACGTAGCGCTACTTCACCTTTGGCTTCTTGATACACTGCACCACCGTAGAAGTTCCAGTTTGCATTTGGTTGGAAGCCAACGAGTAATGATAGGTTTTCAGTATGAACTTCGGCTAAAGTACCATCTTCACCAGTAGGATTAAAAGCATTAGATTGATTTTTGTACTCAGCTTTTGCACCAAATGGTTGATCATATAACAGACCGACTGAAATGTTATCAGTTGCTTGAATTTTTAGTGCTGCTGAAGGGAAGTGATAAGAGCTTGCCATATCACCTGTGCTTTCACCAGTAAATGCTGTACCAGACACATCTGCATCTAGAACAGAAATACCTGCCTCAAAGTAATTCCCTGGTTGTAGGAACGCTGAGATAGATTGTCCTGAGCGGTCCATTGCAGCTGCAAAAGCACCTGTCATTGGTACAGTAGCGAGAATCATTGCAGTAGTTAATGTTTTTAATTTCATTTACGTCTTTCCTTGAGGTACAAATTTATATCTAGCGTTGTTGTTTGCACTTATTTAATTTTGGAGACTTCGGTTACTCAACCGCAATCATTTGTTACTCCATGTGTCAAAAATACCACAATTAAAATAAGAGTAAATGCTCTAGAGTGAAAATAAAGCATAAAAAAGCAGCTGAATAGAGTAAAAGATCTAATAATGAGTGGGGAAAACGCTGGTTAATATTTATTTAGTTATAACTATCATAGATTTAGGAAAGGAAAAGGGAGGAAATAAAAAAATAATAAGTATTTAAATAATTCATTAGATGTTTTGTTAAATAAATCACGTATTTAATAATGCGCGCCCTGCGGGGATAGAACAATGCTCTACAAGCCATACAAACAAAGGGTTTAATGTTTCAGTATATCTATATGTATCCTCTCTTGTATCCTCATTCCTGAATGTACCCCCTTATAACTGCCCTTTTTTACCGTTCGAAATGGCCACTAAGTGACTTTGAGCTACTGAGTTACTTTGAGTAACTTAGTCCTTCACGCACCCGCGCATTTTCTTTCTTGATTATCACTAAGCTGTATATCGGTTTGCTGTGTTTTTTAGCTGCTCCCCTTATTGGTGGCTCAGGTTCTTAATGGATCGGATTATAAAGCTCATCTTTTTTGTGGTGCTTATGCTGCACGTCACTTTTGACTGTCAGTGATTTGTGAGTGACTTTAAGGTACTCACTTGGTCGCGTTTTAAATGTGAGCAAAATTGCTCATATCTCCCCTTGGGGTGAATATTCCTGATCCGCTACTACACTTTAAAGGCAGTTAAGAGATGCACTCAGATTTGAGCGTATCTTTAAGCTACTCGCAAAGCTCATCTTTCATCACTGGTGAAAGTTAAGAGATGCCAATATTTTGGGTTACGGGAATCTCTGAAAGCCATACGGTGAAAAATAATTTGCAGCGTATCTTTGTGCGTGAACAATATTCACATGCAAAAATCTTTGCAGTTGCTCATAAAAACTCATATTCGAGGTCTGTCCAGATTTGGATGCATCTCCCATTTTTTTGGGAGCTGATTGTTTAGGGGGGAAGTAATTTTCCGCTCAACAGGCACTACAGGAATTCCTGTATCGGTCAAAGCTGAGAGTGCATACCGTTGCTCACATCTGAGCATGGGTACTGGTGACCACTACGAAACTTTCGTAGTTCATCACTACTATAGAAAACTTCAGTTTAACGAACGCAATTTTTCGCTGGTTGCTACCAGGGGGAAAAACTAGAGTTTCGACAACGCAATTTTGCGCCGTCATGATATTGGACTTAATAAAACCTAATATTCAAAAATGCCCGGGTGTTGACATTTGTTGACATTCAAACGCTTTGAACCTGACAAAACTAGACATTCAAAATGCTGAATTGAACAGTCACCGAATACCAAGACCATTAAGATAAACAACAAGCATTTGTAGCCGTTCCTGTTCTCTTTTTTCTAGTTCCCTTACAAGTGCAGCAAATGTTCTACAGTGCATGTTTTTAGGCTTTTGATGTACTGACCACTCTCTAAGGTCTTGTGACCATTGCAAGCGATTCCGTAGCCGTCTGACACGTAGTAGCGGTATATCAGACTTGTTCCATTGTTGTGACATGTAATTGAGTTGCTGGCATTGTCTGCAAGCGTACGTACCGCGTTTTAAATACAGTTTGGTGCAGCGTTTACCGCATGAGCATAAAAACCAAAATCTTACACCGCCGTAGTTGCAAGGTGAATGAGTTAAGCTCAGGTTAAAACTACCGTAGTCGTTGCTTGCGGTGATGCTGATGTTTTTATACTTTTTCAGGTGGTCAGCACTTAATAAACTTCTCAGATTAAGCTGCTTAATGCTTATAAAGCTGTAATTTTCCACGCTACCTTTTGACATAAAGCACACTAATTTCCCTAATTATTTAGGCTCTAAAATAATGATATTGATTGTATCTGCTTTAACATTATTTTAACTTTTAACTTTTAACTCAAACAGGATTTTTTTTGCTGGTGCGGTTTGGAGTGGTCTCCGTTTTGGGCCAATCCATAAGATATGAAATCCCCCCCTTGCTATATAATCGTATATACGATATATTGAATAAATAATCTACTAAGGGGTATACAATGACGAACAAGACTAAAACTTATGATGCTTGTGATATGCACGACCTAGCTTCATTAGCTGAATCAGATATGAACTGGATGTGTACAGCTATCAGCCATATCAGAAAAGAAGTAATGAAGTTAAACAAGCTGGCAGAAAGTGGAAAAGAAGTCAGCCAGTATCATTTTTCTGAAATGGTTACTCAACTAGATATGTATGAATATTTAGCAGAAGACCGCCACCGCAGCCATGCTAAAGGGGCAGAAGTATATAAGGCTGAATGGGAATCCAGCGAGCAAAAGGCCAGTGCATGAATAAGCCCAACGACACGCCCAAAACTCGCTATGAAAAAAAGCGCAAGCAAAAGCTAGTCAGCTTCAATATTGAGAATCCACATGATGCCGATCTATTGGCCCATGCTAATAAACTGGATGATTTTAGCGGATGGGTTAAAGAACAATTGAATGAAGACATGAAGGAAAAGAACAGCTCACAATAGTGGGCTTTTTTAATGCCTTAAATATACATAGTCTTATGCCACGCTTTACGCTCTTAATAATTATTTAAACCTGATCAATCCGACTGAGATAACTCACTAAGAATATCGACATGAAGTTATATTTTTTATTTGGCCGAAACATCGCATAAGACATATCGTTTTGATGTGGTAACAGGAAATCGGATATACAGGTTTTGATGTGGTAACAGCATTTTTTTGATGTAGTAACATAGTCCACGTATATAAAATGATCAAAAGTACGGACATGGGGTATACGGTCATAATTTTGGTATCCATCCATAAAAATAGAAATATAAACCTAACAAAACCTGACATTTTTCCCAGTATAAAAAACCTATTTGGAACCATATATTTTGATGTTTTTCGGATGGGTTTTATATGTGTGGAGATTGGAAATAATGTCTACTTAAAATAAAACATATAGATCAGGAAGTATTGAAGATGGAATAAACGTAACGTGACCAGACGTGTACGAATCGTTAATTTAAAAACCTAAAGAAATCCAAAGAAAACCCAACGAATAAACCTGTCAAAACCTGTTATTTGAAAGTAAGTGATAGTCAGTATTTGAACTTAACAAAACTTAACCTTTGAACCTGATAAAACTTGAAATTAGAACCCTATTTTCTGATGAAAATATCAGTATAAAAACGTATAAAAATCATGTCTAATTTGTACGTAATATCTTACATAAATTATTGAATAACAAAAATAATTAACACATTTAAACATGGTAAAATAATAATCAGTTATTAAGCAATTAATAGCCAAAATCAGTAGCTTTAAAGATTAAATTTACTGAATATTTTTAGCAGTTAAAAGGTGAAATAAATATGATTGGGAGATTGATATGGTAGCAGCAGCAATAATTGGTGGTGGTGCCGCTATTGCAGGCGGTGCAATGGCATCAAGTGCTTCAAAAAAAGCAGCCAAAACTCAAGCGGCATCAGCGGATCAAGCGAGCGCAATTCAGCAAGCGAACTTTGAGCAGACACGCGAAGACTTGATGCCATACAATCAGGCAGGGGTGAATGCAATTGGCAAGCTTGCCGGCTTTGATCCAAGCGCTTATCAGGGCAGTGGATTTAACTATAATGGCTCATCAAGCCCATATACATCAAGATTGCCGAATGCTAACGTGCATTCAAATTATGATGGTCCCGAATACAATGTCGGCCAGTTTAATTTTGAGGAATCACCAGGATACCAGTATCGCAAGCAGCAAGGAATGGATGGTATTCAGTCAAGTGCAGCCGCTCAAGGTGGCTTACTAAGTGGAGCTACATTAAAAGCGCTCAATAACCACAACAGTAATCTTGCATCTCAAGAATATGCTACAGCGCACAATCAATACTTGCAAAACGAAGGCTTAAATCAAAACCAAGCGCAACTTGGATTTAATCAATATTTAGGTCAAGCAGGCTTGCAACAAAACAACTTCAATAATGCATTGCAGAATGAGCAAATGCGTAGCAATCAGCATCAACAAGCATTTAATAACTGGCAGTCTCAAGACAACAACGCTTACAGTCGCTACATGACTGATCAAAACAACCAGTACAACCGTTTAAACAATCTGGTTAGCATTGGTCAGAATGCAGCAGCTGGCGTAGGTAATGCTGGTATGCAAACAGCGCAAGCGGTAGCGAATAATACTATGGCAGGCGCGAACTCGATTGCAGCGGGACAGGTTGGTAGCGCAAATGCTTGGTCAAATACAGCTAACGACCTTGGCAGTATGGCAGCAGCTTACGGAATAATGAACAAGAAAGGTGTACTCTGATTACTGGGTGCTTGTAATGTTTTCAACGCAGCTAGAGATTAATATTTGTGCTATAAAATCCTCATTACAATGGGGGTTTTTTATGTTTATAAGCATTGGTGGTTTTCTAATAATAGGTGTTTTGTACTGGTTCCTATGGAGCAAATTGTGCGACATTGAGAAAAAGCTATTTAGATTACACGATGAGGTTAGTCTTTCTTTGCAGGATATAGAAAAGCAAATTGATATCTTGCAAGACATTGCATACAGAATAGAAAGCAATACGAACCGGGAGGTGAATTAGATGACTGTACTAATAATTATTCTAATACTAGCAGTACTGTCTAGTTTATACCGGACATACAGTTTGGAGCGCGGCCTTGCATACCAGTACAAGGAAAGGGAGCGACTGGAAGCAGAACTATCCGATATAAGAGGGAAAATAAGGAAGCTAGAAGAAAGCAAAGCATCAGCACAAAAGGTAAGTGATTTATGGGAAAAAAATAATATTAAGGCCAGCAAGACTGATATTGAGGTTATGAGCCGCCGAATTTCACATATAGAAAAGGTAGTATTCAAAGATGAAAGTACGGATGAATACCTAAAACGAGAGAATGACATTTACCAGTAAGGTTAGATCAGGTTTAAGTGTGCTAGCTCAAACCTGATCTAACCATCGCGCCGTAGCAGTAAGTATTTCTACTGGTGCAGCTTATCTAATTAGACTGCAGCAATCTAACGCCGTCTAAAGCATCGACACGTTATCTATGTCATATCGATTTAATTCTGAATTTTTAGAGTCCATAAAAAGAGGGGGAAATGTCAAAGCATTAATATTACATTTCATCGACTTGCTGAGTTTCTCATTAAAAAAATGTCAAAGGTTTTGTCAAAGATACTGGCGCAATAAAAAGCCCCCAACTAAGGAGGCCATTCACTTAAAGCAGTTGCAGCGTTTCAGCTTTGATTTCCGTTACTTCCCGATCTATCCCTTTACCGTCTTTCCACTTCCTAGTTTTAAGACTTCCCTCGACAAACACCTTTCCGCCTTTCTTGAGGTACTTACTCGCAATCTCGGCTAATCGGTTGTTAGTGGTAATCCTGTGCCATTCTGTAGCTTCTTTGCGTTCGCCTGTAGTCTTGTCCTTCCAATGCTCGGACGTTGCAACGCTGAATGTTGTAACGCTGCCACCGTTAGAGAATTGCTTTGTTTCAGGGTCACGACCCAAAACGCCCATTACTGTCACTCTGTTTAAGTTCGCCATTGTTTCATTCTCTTATTCTTAATAGGTTCGTAGTGGTTAGCAATAAACAAACTGTCTATGCTTGCTGAGCAAATAATTGAACGCGGTGTTTGCATCTGCATCCGTTGAATATTTTTGCTGCTCCTGCTCAGGTGTAATCAATGCTGTATTGGAGTCATCCAGGTATTTAAGCTGTTCACTTTGTATCAGTAACATTTCAATCAGTTTTAGCTCTGGATTGCTAACCTGTAGCGTTGCTTTAACAGTGGAGCGCCAATACAAGGTAGATACATTGCAAGTGGATGCAGAAACACTGCTATGACATTCACGCATCTGATTAAGACAGTACAGATACCCATCAAATGCGCGTCCAAGTAACGGCGTTAAATCTCTGTCTGTATAACTGAAGTAGTCAAGCAATGCAGACTTGTGAGCTTTCACCTCATCTAAAAATTCACCTGGTGGTACGTTTTGGCTAGCCCACCGTATGCCATTGGGCGGAACAGGATATAAAACGCATTGAAATGATTTGGCTTCCCGGATGAGTTCCAATGCCTTTCGAATACTCATATCCAATTCCCCAATAAATCCAGTTGCTCTGTCACGGTAGCTTGACTTACATTTGCCATTCTTCACACCTATTATTTCTATTTCTCTGTAATTTATCTGCGATTTTGCGTTTTTCCCTTGTATGCCTTTCTCTGTGTGGCTTTCCGTATCGCATTACCCTTGCGATTCACATGCGATGTATGCGACATGAGCAAGTAAAAATCGCATGCTCCGCATACGAATCGCATACCATTTGCGACATGGAGAACCTTACACCACAAGGGTTTCAGCCAAAAAACGCAAAATCGCAACTATTTCAGCAATGCCGGATTCAATTCAATGTAAGCGGATCGGTTAATGGTCACCAGTCGAACATAATTGAACTCGATTAACTCGTTTAAACAAGGGTCGAACTCCTTCGCTTTTCTTATTTGAAGTGGTGCGCCTTTCATTGCTATCGTTCTTTGCAACAGGTTGGTTTTTTCCTTTTTGCATTTGGTTAAGAGGTACTTAATCAGCTTCTCAGAATCACTCTCATCAGCAACCTCAATGTCCGAATACCTGAACCACTCAGACAATGAATGTCGAATGACGGCGCAAGCTGCCCGCATGGTTTCTAAATCAATTTCAGACCTGTTTTCAAAGTAAGCTAAGACCGCTCCTAAACGTCTGGCAAGTTCATTTGCACGACTGGCAAAAGGCTGCATAAATTCAAATTGTTTTCCGCTACCTTGTAAAATCTCACACTCATTGTAGAACTCAAGTTCCAGTAGCTCTGCTTCATTCGATAGCTGCATCACAGGGAAGTATGAAACCTCTCCTGAATCATTCAAAAGGACGGGTAACTCATCTTTTAAAATATCTCTACAACGATTCCAAAATTTAGTTAATCGAGGGTCATTGTGTGAGTTTTTCAGCTTTTGTCTAAACTCAACCGTATGCGTTCTTTGTCCAGCAATGCTCTCTGGAGCAGTTAAAATAAATCGAGGTAAAAAGCCTTGTCCTCTTAAAGTTGTGTCATTTAGCGCACTAGCAAGTACCGCTCGTTGCCCAAGTAGGTTGAAAGTCAGGCGAACATCATAGGCTGTTCCATTATCATCAGATGACGCCCGATTTCTCTGGCAATATCCATCATCAAACAACTTGGTGAATGTACCTAAGGCGCTTTTGGCTGTGTCGCCTTTCATGGTGTGACCATCAAAGAACTGTCCGGCCTCATCACTACTTAACGAAGCATTTTTAACTATTCCTTTAATATAAAACTTGGTTAAGGTTTCGATAGTAATGTCTGAAAAAATACTGGTCGGATCGGTTGGTCTTGGATTATCTAACGTCCATTGAGCAAACTCTTTTGATTCAATTGTTTTTGACCTAGCGTTCCAATCGTCCAGCACCTTTTTGTACTCGTCATTCTGTTGGCGCTCATGCTCCCGGATCGGTAGCTCAACCAACTTTTGGCATGATGACTTACGCCCACCGCTACCACCTTCAGTTAAGAAAAATAGAGAGGAAGGCATTCCCTCCCTGTTGGTTTCTCTAGGTGCATTCACCTTACCTTGTGCTAAAAATGAAATACTGGCTAAAACGCATTGAGCTGCCATTGCTAGGGGAGCTTGAACGTATTCAGTGGTGGCTAAAATTGCCTCTCTGACAACTTCAGGAAGTTCATTAATAGGATAAGGTTTTGATTGAATTAAAGTGTCATTTCTCAGGCTCACTGGAGCCTGCCAGCTTCCTGAATTATCTACCTTCAGATTTACTGGAATCTCCTCAACTTGAGGTTGTACAGATGAATCAGATTCAATTGATTTTATGATTTGCTGCTTTTTTTCAGTAAAAAACTGCTTAATTTGATTGATTGAAAGTGTTTTAAAACTATCATTCACCTGAACAAATAAATCTTGATCCTGTTGAGATAGATTAAAGCCCACCATCATTCTAAATATTGTTTCAGGCATACCATTGTTTATAATCTGATACGCTGCATCAATATCCTTATGAAGCACAATGGCCTCTCCAGCCTTAGCAAGTTGCACAAATAAATCTATATTGTCTGTACCTAAGACATACGGCATATATTTATTATTTGTGTTACTTGCAAATACTCCATTTTTACCAATCGAAAAAGATACTTTTTTAGAGTCAATCTCTTTACAAGGTGTCTGGCTAATGTCGTATTTCTTGGCAATACCTCTGATTCCATACCCGATGACTTCAGTCAATTGCTGAGGATTGACCAGGGGGAGCGCTTCACATTCTTCGCAGTTATATTCTGGCAATTCAGAACAAATATAGCTCTCAGGTTTAACCTTAAAAGCCTTCTCATCAATACAGCTTTGAGCAAAGTCTTCAAGAGAATGATATTCGGTTTTAGTGCCTGTTACTGGATCGGTGCTGACTGCCAAAGTAATTGCAGTTTTATCGCAAGGGAGTTTTGCATTCATACAGCACCCCCTTTCATAACAGCATCAACCGCCACTTCTAATGATTCATTTAGCTGTTCTGCTGCCAAGAATAAGCCGTGTATAGCTGCTGCTGTGTAGCCTTTGGATAGAGTCAATCTAGACAATTCACTCAGCACGACTGCAATGCCATGCGCTTGAGTGATACAAGTCGAAAGGGAGATTTTATTTTTAGCACTAGCACTTTCAATATCTTCTAAAGCACCATTCGCCAGCACTTCACACACACTGAGCATGGCCTTTGCTTTGGCATCGGATATATCGTACTGGTCGTAGCTGACAAATGTTTGAAGTAATAAACCTTCTAGCGATTCAAGAATGACTTGAGCATGCTCAAGATGGTCTTGAGATGTTTTGGTTTGAATAGATTTAGGCATGATTAATGCGCTCCTGTTGAACTAATGGAGCCTTGCCGATTACTGTCAAATAATTGGTGGCAAAGCTGAAAAGGGTTGACAGACAGGCTCAACAGGTGACCTGCACACATAAATGTGTCCCTCTCCAGCTTCACCATTAAGATGCGAACGCATAGAGATATTACGCACAAAAAAAGCCCGATGCGGACCGTGTACGCCTGTTGAGATTTATAGCCTGTCAAAGCTAACTCTGAGATTTTGCTCAAAGCAGAAGAACTATAACCATACTTGGGCATGTTGGCAATATTGAACGATTTATTTTTCATACTTAGCCCTCATTGCACACGGTTAAAACTGATCTTTGAATCAACCAAAACGCCGTCATTCGATAAACCGACCTTTTGGCGGTTGTCCATCATCTGTAATAACTGCTGTTCTGCTTCTTCAAAGCTAATACCAAAATGCTTTGCAATGTCCTCCAGGCGGTACATAGGTTCACCGTCATCCGTATAACCGCTTGCCGGTGGCAGTAGGTTTAATTCCTTCGCCTTTTGGTGCATTTCTTCTTTGATATGCTCAGGCGTGTAGTGCATCGTTAGAATGAGTGCGCGCTCAGTGATGGGGTGGTGTTCCCCATACTGGGCCAGCATTGCCTTGTAATGCTCAAAGGCTTTGAAAAACTCAGGGTCTACATGCTCAATCATTGTGTATACCCTCAAAAGTTAGCTGTAAATTGGCTTTGCATGTTGTAATTCTTAGGTTTAAATCTCGCATTGAATAACGATGGTTCACTAATCCAGTGCCATGAAATGAACCTTTGGCCTTTTGGGTCTTTGCCTGCATACAAAGGCGGTTTAATTCCTCATAGGCTGTCTGTCTTGCTGAATAACTCCCAGTCTTGCGGATGCTCGGCAATACCTCAGAAAATACCCAGTTTTGGAAATTGATTGCTTCGGGTTTAGTTGATCTGAATACAATGCGGTAAAGGTTTTCTTCACTGATAAAAGTTAGCTTTTGAGTACCGCCATTTGTAAGGGTATACATTTCATGTACCCCCTTTGGATTTAGTTTAAAACGGCTTGCTGTTGCATTCTTAATCTCTAAGGCTTGACCAACATCAGGCAGACAAAATAAAGGCAGTCCGTTTGCATCAAAGGCGATCCGAACGCCGTGATTATTGAAATTAAAAATAGCTGGGTTCATGCTGCCACCTGCGTAATAAGTTCATACCGTGCATGTCTGCCAATGCCTGAATTATTGCGCTCGTAATGGGTCACAATGTCATAACCTGCATTGCGTAAACGCTGAATAATTGCGCTCAATCGGTAGCAATTGAATAGGTCAATAGCCTCAGCCTGTGAAATGGTTTTACCTTGCTTGAGATAAGCCAAAACTTGTTTTAATTGGGTGCTATTCATGATTAAGCCTCCAATGCTGAAAGGCTTTGCTTTTGGCTGTTATGCCACTCTACAAGCTCGGCATAGTCAAAATAGACTGGAGCCTGCTTAGTCGTTCCCATTTTTATAGCTTTCGGGAAGTCGGCATCAGTACGCACGATATGACGCAATGATTCACGGCTTATGTCCAGTAGCTCACAAGCTGTTTTGAATTGAACGCGGATAGGTTGAATAGCCATAAAAAAGCCCATATATGAGTGAATATGGGCTTAGTATCAGTTTGATTTTAATTGGTTTGTGTAAGGCTACTAGCAGAGTTATCTATCAGCTAGCAAAGTGACCTCTCTGCTAGCAGCTCGGTCATTTATTCGTTTGGTAATTTTAGCCACTAATTTTTTAGGGTCTAGCTCGGTGTCTGTATCTGGATGCCTTAAATAAAAATTCTTTATAAAATACCTTGCACATTCAGCTTTGCTCTTCCATTTTTTGCCTGTTAATGGGTTAGGAGTTAGGTAAAGACTGAATACATCATCAATAATAGGTGTCATTTTTTTACGATCTTTTTCTGCTTTAATGAAACCGCCCTTTTGCCGAGGCTCTCTTTCTTTTTTAGTTGTTTTTTCAATCACTTTTTCTACAAAATGACGAGTTACTTCTCCTGTGAAATGCCTCGAAGTGATTTCTTCTAGGTCGTGAACCGTACCGGGTTTGTCGGAGAGTCAATATTCTGAGAGACTATCCCGATGACAAAATTAAAATATACCCCTGAAATCAGAGAAAGAGCGGTTCAATTATTGATTGAATCTGAAAAAGATTATC
>NZ_VOYD01000025.1:0-40875 GCF_013420435.1 Acinetobacter sp. YH01008 | reverse complement strand
ATATCCCATACGGCGCAAAGCCATAATAAAAACGGTGTCTGATTTAGGCTTATTCTTATCCGATCTGCTCGGAAATAAATAATCTGAATTGGTTTGGTAGGTCTGCAATTCTTTTAATATCGTCACTACTTGAGTAGATAAAGGCACAACATGCTCACGCCGTTTCTTCATACGGTGCTCTGGGATATTCCATAGCCCTTGTTCAAGGTCGAACTCCTCCCATTTAGCTCCCCTTAACTCAGTAGGTCGGCAAAATAACATTGCTAAAAGCTGCAATCCCATCCGAACATCTATAGTTGGATAATTATTGATTGCTCTTAGTAGTGCTGGTAACTCCTGCTCAGTCACATGAGCCATATTTTCTTTTTTGCCTTGTTGTAGGTATTTTTGGATGCCTTCCACCGGGTTGTAATCCATTCTCCCAGTTACTTTGGCAAAATCGTATATATCACGACCCATAGCACGAACTCGGTTCACCTGCTCATATATACCCTGCTTCTGCTGAATACTTTTTAAATGATTCATCCATTAGATCTCTTGCGAAAGTTAATTTAAGAGCATCCAATTTACCATTCCAGCAATTAAATTCATTCTTAGACCAAAGCGTTTCCGTCTATTTCTATAGCGTTCTGTTAATATCCGAAAATGTTTAAGTTTGCCGTTGATATGTTCAATTGTGATCCTACGCCGACTGATTTCTTGGTTGATCTGTTTTGCTATTTGGGGTAATGATAAATTCTTAGGTTTCTTGATTGGAATGAGTAACTTACTCTTAATCTGATGAAATCCTTTATAGGCTAAATCTGCCATGATACAAGGATAAATGACCATCTCCTTCAAATACTTACGCGCAATGTTCAGATCGTGTTTTCTGCCATCTTCAATCTATATACTTACAATTTGCTTTAATTTTGGGTTAAAAATGACCTGTGTTTTTAGCGTATGTTTCTTCTTTTTACCGCTATAAAATTTTCTTTGTTTTTTTGGGACGCTCAATCTGTGACTCAGTGACATCAACAATTATATAATCCTCCTCACTAAACTTTTGATTCCTTTTAAGCAATGCGAAAATCCGTGATTGAATCAGAGCATTTTCAACTTTCTGAATCGTACGATTCACATTACTTTCAGCTAGGTTATAGTCGGCGGATAACTCAATTTGAGTTCTATAACAGCGTAAGTAATTTAAAGTTAATAACAATTGATCCTCTAAACACAACGAATGAGGTCTTCCAGGTTTTTTCTTGGCAAGTTCAGCATGTTGTAACACTGATACCATTTTTAAGAATAATGGACGAGGAACTCCAACAAGTCGTTTAAATTCCTCATCATTAAATCTAGTTAAATTTTCATATTTCATGGAACTAGTATAAACAATTTTTTACTTTCGCAAGAGGTCTATTCAATCGGTTTTATGCTGGTGTACAAGCGTTTGCCAAAAACAGAAAATACATGTTTTTCCAATGCACTTTTATTTCTGGTCATCGTGTCCTGCACCCAAGTATTCGCTTTGGTGTCTAACCATTCACGGGCCAGAACTTCAAAGGTGGTATTGTGCTGTTCTAGTTCTTGCCGTTTACGTTCTTGCTTGGTGATGATTGGATTATCGCCGTGTGAAATATCCTTAATGATTTCTCTGGCCTTTTTACGTGAACCAGCTCCCGACAATTCAGGATAAGTACCGATACCCAACCACGACCATTTACCATCCGCTTTCTTATATCTGAATAACCATGCTTTTTTACCATCGGGCTTCACACGAAAATATAAGCCTTCGCCGTCCAGCTCCCGATACTCTTTTGATTCAGGTTCCAGATTAGCTAATACGGTATCTGATAGCGGCCACTTTTTAATATCGGATCTTTTCATTTTTGTATCACTGCGGTTTCAATAATTATTGAATGACACAAGGTGTGATACATGATAAGCAATGCTGTAGATATTTATAATTCGTTATAAGTACACGTAAAAAAGCCCTGAATCCTTTATAGATCAGGGCTTTCCAATTCATAAGTCATTATATAACGTCATGTGAATTTATAAATTTGGTGGAGGTGGCGGGAGTTGAACCCGCGTCCGCCAGCATTACGCTCGAGAATACTACATGCTTAGATATCGTCTATTGTTTTAACTCTTTGTGACCCGACGAACAGGATACAAATCGCGATCCTCTTAGTTTAGTACAAAGCCCCGAGGCTTGGCTTTATACGGACTTGTGTGCGTGCGCTTCAGTCGGACTCTCTAACCACAAGTATTCGGAGAGGCGGACAAGCTGCCCTTAGGCAGCTAGAGCGTATGATTCGTCGTTTGCGACTAAAAAATGCAAATTTGATTTACGAGAGAAAATGCGCTCTCGGCATGCATCTATGAGTTTCATCACCAGCGTCGAAGCCAGAAACACCCCCAAAGTACAAGGCAATCATAGCATAGATGTCAAAAATTACGATGCATTTTCTAAACATTTACACAACTTGATGCGCTTAATTACATTATTGCGCTAATATTTTACTTTTCAAGCCGAATAACAGAAAAATTATGAGCTATTTACTGGCCCTAGATCAAGGAACCACATCGAGTCGGGCTATTATTTTTAATGAACATGGACAAATTCAGGCAACGGCTCAACGTGAAACCCATATTCAGACGCCACATTCAGGTTGGGTCGAACAGGATGCTCAGGAAATCTGGAGCACGCAGATTGCGGTGGTACAGCAAGCGCTTGCTACGGCGCGTATTCTCGCCAAAGATATTAAAGCCATTGGTCTGACCAATCAGCGCGAAACCACGGTGGTTTGGGATCGAAGAAATGGTAAACCGCTCGCGCCGGCCATCGTCTGGCAAGACCGTCGAACGTCTGACTGGTGTAACCAGCTGATTGAACAGGGCTGGATGACCAAAATTCAGCAAAAAACCGGTCTACGGATTGATCCTTATTTTAGTGCAGGAAAATTGGTCTGGTTTCTGGAGCATGTAGAAGGCGTACGTGAACTGGCTGAACAGGGTCATGTCGCTTTTGGTACTATCGATAGCTGGCTGATCTGGAACCTGACTCAAGGCGTAGAACATGTGATTGAAGCCAGCAATGCTTCCCGTACCATGCTGATGAATCTACATCAACAAACTTGGGACGAAGAACTACTGGAGCTGTTTCATATTCCTGCTTCGGTCTTACCAAAAATTATTTCCTCGGATAATTATATCGCTGACACCGCTTCAGGTTTACTCGGTGCCAATATCCCCATTACCGGTATTCTAGGTGATCAGCAATCTGCACTGTTTGGTCAATCCTGTTTTGAAGTGGGGAGCGCAAAAAATACCTATGGCACCGGCTGTTTTATGCTGTTCAATACCGGTCAAGACATCCAGCTCAGTCAGAATAAACTGCTTTCTACCCTTGCCTGGCAAGCGCAGGGTCAAACCACCTATGCGCTCGAAGGCAGCGTATTTATGGCAGGTGCGGTAGTGCAATGGCTACGTGATGGTCTGGGGATTATTCAACAAAGCCGTGATGTGGAAAAACTGGCCTGTAAAGTTGAGGATACCGACGGCGTAGTTTTGGTTCCAGCCTTTACCGGACTTGGCGCGCCGCATTGGGACAGTGAAGCGCGTGCCCTGCTCTGTGGCATGTCTCGTGGTACGACTCAAGCGCATATCGCCCGAGCAGCCTTAGAATCAATCGCTTTTCAGGTATCGGATGTCCTCAGTGCAATGCAATCCGATATTGCCCACCCTTTAAAAGAATTACGGGTCGATGGCGGTGCCAGTAGCAATGACATGCTGATGCAGTTTCAGGCAGATATTCTCAATGTGC
The DNA here is from genome assembly GCF_013420435.1 of Acinetobacter sp. YH01008. NCBI lineage: Bacteria > Pseudomonadati > Pseudomonadota > Gammaproteobacteria > Moraxellales > Moraxellaceae > Acinetobacter > Acinetobacter sp. YH01008. The sequence continues at coordinate 37,064 of NZ_VOYD01000025.1, read as the reverse complement.
CGGTGCTGCGTCCGAAAATGCTGGAGTCTACCGCTTGGGGGGCAGCCGCCATGGCCGGATTAAAATCCGGAATATTTTCCAGTCTGGAGGAAATTTCGCAGTCTTGGCAACTTGAACGTGCCTTTGAACCAAAAATGAAAAATGATGAGCGTGAAGCTCATTTAGCCAAATGGCAGAAGGCCTTAAAACGGGCCAAATCAGATCTATAACCTGTATCGATCTGAAGGTCGAAAGCTAAAAAAGCACTGTTAAACAGTGCTTTTTATTTTCTATCTCTTACCCTCAATAAGCATAAGATGCAATCGCTGTAGCAATTGGCTTATCTTCATCATTGACCATGGTCATACGCATGGTGCAGCCCTTACGCCCCAAACGTAAGGTTTCTGCCCGCGCGATAAAATATTTACCACGCCCAGGTGCCAGATAATCCACCCGCATATCCACTGTCGCCAAACGCGAGACTTTTTTAATGGTATCGGCAATGGTTTCAGGTTCGGCTTTTTTATATAGCTCCCCCATCGCTACAATTCCACCGACACTATCGAGTACCGTGGCCGCAAGACCGCCATGCAAAATTTGAAACGCGACATTCCCAACCATAAAATCCTGCATTTCGACATAGGCTTCGATCTGGCCTTCCACCACCCGCATGCTCATGCCATTATGCTTAAAAAAAGGAGAGCTATTAAAAGCATGTACCAACTGATTTAAGACCACATCAATATCCACCTTTGCCCCCAAGTGTATATTACCTGTCCAGCTTTTCTCTGTCTTAGTCATCACTCTGCTCAAATCCACCGCAATAAAAAACCGCTAATTTATGCCCAAAAATTTCAGTTAGGGCTACAATAGGTGCCTAGTTTAATACTGATTGCTGAGATTTTTATGACCTATACGTTCAATCGTCCCGCGTTTCCTGCAACTCGCATGCGTCGTATTCGTAAAAATGAGCATTTACGTTCTATGGTACGTGAAACGCATATCAGTGCAGATCACCTGATTTATCCAGTATTTGTACTGCCGGGACAAAACCAGAGTCAAGATATTCCCAGTATGCCGAATATCCAGCGCCTGTCAGCAGACTTGCTGTTAAAAAAATCAGAGCGTCTGCTGGAACTCGGTGTCAATAAACTGGCGCTGTTTCCGGTCACCCCACAAGAAGATAAAAGCCTGACCGCCGAAGCGGCTTGGCGCGAAGATGGTCTGGTCCAACGCACTTTGCGTTTATTAAAAAAAGAACTGCCAGAAATGGTGCTGATTACTGATGGTGCACTCGACCCCTATACCACGCATGGTCAGGATGGCATTATTGATGAGACCGGTTATGTCTTAAATGATGAAACGGTCGAATGTCTGATTAAACAGGGCTTAAGCCATGCCGAAGCAGGCGCAGATGTATTTGCCCCAAGTGACATGATGGATGGCCGGATCGGTGCAATTCGTCAGGCCTTTGAACAAAATGGGCATATTTATACCTCAATCATGGCTTATTCAGCCAAATATGCATCCAGCTTCTATGGCCCATTCCGTGATGCAGTCGGTTCTGCCAGCAATTTAAAAGGCGGCAATAAATACAATTACCAGATGGATGTCGGTAACCGTGCCGAAGCACTGCATGAAATTGCGCTGGATATTCAGGAAGGCGCAGACATGGTGATTGTCAAACCGGGCATGCCTTATCTGGATATCGTCCGTGAAGTTAAAGACACTTTTGGTGTACCAACCTTTGTCTATCAGGTCAGTGGTGAATATGCGATGCTGGCCGCTGCCATTCAAAATGGCTGGTTATCTGACAGCGTAATTATTGAATCACTGATGAGCTGCCGCCGCGCCGGTGCCGATGGCATCTGGACTTACTTTGCCGAAGAAGCTGCGCTTAAACTGAAAGACATGAAGTAAAAGGATTTCGGCGCAATGCATATCGCCATTATCGGCGCTGGCATCACCGGGTTGATGTCGGCGCTGGAACTGCTTGAACAGGGATGTTCTGTCACGATTTTTGATCAGCAAGTTGCCGGGCAGGCTGCGTCCTGGGCCGGAGGCGGGATTCTTTCTCCGATGTATCCCTGGCGCTACCCCGCTGCAGTCAATACGTTGGCCCGACATGCCAAACCGCTCTATCAGGACTGGAATCAAAAACTGCAGCCAGTGACCGGTATCGATTTCCAGATTCATGAAAGTGGTATGCTGATTTTTGATGAAGATGATTTTGAGCTTGGCTTGCGCTATGCGGAAAAATATCAGGACCCTCAGCAACAGGCCGAATTGCTTGATCAGACTCAGCTACAACAAATCAATCCTCGAATTGATCAACACAAGTTCCAACAGGCGATTTACTTTCCGGAACTGGCCAATATCCGCAACCCCCGGCTATTACAGTCGGTCATCAGCTATTTAAAACAGCATCCGCATGTCACCTGGCAAGAACATTGTAAAATCACTCAGCTCAATATTCAGCAAGGCTGGGTAACGAGTGTGTCCAGTGAAAGCGGCCAACACTTTCAGGCAGATCAGTTTGTAATCGCCACAGGCGCATGGTCTGCAGGCTGGTCAGAACAGCTTGGCTGTGAAATTCCGGTACAACCGGTGCAAGGACAAATGCTGCTGTTTAAAACCCCAGAAAACTGGCTACCGAGCATGTGCATGAACAAGGTCATGTATCTGATTCCACGGCGCGACGGACATGTTGTATGTGGTTCCAGTATGCGTCAGGTCGGTTTTGACACCTCGCCTTCTGCTGAAATCCGGCAAGATATTCTACAGGCTTGTCTGGGGATGGTACCGGAACTGGCGGATTTTCCGCTGGTCAAGCAATGGGCCGGATTAAGACCTAGCTCACCCGATGGTATTCCCTATATTGGCAAAATCCCCGAATTTCAAAATGCCTGGGCCAATTTTGGCCATTTCCGCAATGGCTTATGCATGGCCCCAGCCTCAGGCAAATTACTGGCTCAATTGATGCTTGCACAAACACCGACCATTGTAGATCCACAGCCCTATGCTCCGGCCCATCTATTGGAGCCAGGTCGCTTAGTGCTTTAGGATATTATGCAGCGCTTCTTTCAAGGTTGGATAATCAAACTGAAAGCCCGCATCCTGTAAAGCTTGAGGCTGTACATACTGACCGTTTAAAACCAGTTGCGATTGTTCTCCCAGCATCATTTTCAAACTGCATGCTGGCAGTGGCAGTAAAGGTTTGCGTTTCAGTAGCTGTGCAGCAGTCCGGGCAAACTGTGCCTGACTGACTTTTTCCGGAGCAACCACATTAAAAATCTGCCCGGTCGTCGTTTCAAGCATCAAGAATTCAATCGCACGCAATACATCTTCTAAATGCACCCAAGTGACTGGCTGACGCCCATGACCAATCCGCCCGAACAGATTCAGCTTAATCGGCAATAACATCTGCGGCAGAATTCCACCACCTTTGCCGAAGACCACAGCAAAGCGAACAATTTTGGTGTCCTGACTGCTATAGGACAAAGCCAGTTGTTCCCACTTCGCACAGAGCTCAGACATAAAAATATCTTGTGGCGGGCTTTGTTCCGTACAGACCTGCTCCCAGCGCTCGCTCGGGTCAATACCATAATAACCAACGGCTGAGGTTGAAATAATCCGTTTCGGTTTGATCTGGTATTTTTCTAAATAGTCAAATAACTGTTTGGTGGTGTCTAAACGGCTATCCAGCAATTTCTTTTTACGCGCTGCCGTCCAGCGTCCCTGACCGATGCTTTCGCCAGCCAGATTAATCACATAATCAATCTGAGGCTGTTTTAATTCATCCAGCTGGTTAATCCAGTGAAAATCTGGATGCGGTTCAGATTGATTCTTGCGGCGGGTCAGCCCAATCACCCGATAATCACGTTCCAATAAAAAACGTACCAGATGACTGCCAATAAAACCCCTCGCTCCGGTCACCAGCACTACAGGTTTATCCATAAGTCATTCTTAGCCCTGTTATTTTTTCTATTTAAATTATACGCAACTTATTCTGGGGTTTTTCAATCAATGCCCTCTTTGTCGTGGTGAATTTGTATCCTGCCTGATGCGATCAATTTATCAAGATCAATCGTCATAAAGCCACCTACCTCTCAGGCCTGCGGCGAATTGCCAAACATTTGATCTGCCATACGCTGTGCCTGCTTGCCATAGAACCAGTAAGTCAATAAATACAACGGAATCGCGATCAGCAAGAACATGATCAGCACAATACTTATAAATTGTGGCTGCTGTAGATATAGCAAAAAGTCCTGCCAGGCATTTGGATTAGAGCGCGTGGCAATCAGAATACCAAGTAACAGAAATAGCAGGTTATAGCCCCAATAAATCAGGCTAAACCCCAAGGTGATTTTTTTACGTTCCGACTGCGTTGGGGCACGTTTTTGCTGTTTTAAAAACTTAAATAAGATCCAGATCATGGCCACCAGATAAGGAACAACCGTCAGTACGGCGCCCATCCCCGTTGGCATCAGTGCTGCCAGCACCCCGCAAATGCAGGTAAAAATAAAGCAGATAATAAAAAACCAGATAAAATAACGAGTTAAAGGCAACATAGGAATCACTCAGTGACATTCATCAAGCTAGTATAAAAAAAAACAGGTTTTTTTTCATTTTATTGTCAACCATCGGCCAGAGGATGACGTTATATAGGGTACAAGGTACAAAAATTTGGACTGGCATCCACGAATTTTTGCTGACCTTAGAGCTAAAGCAATAAGTCCAGTGTACAGGGAAATTTTGAATAGCAGCCAAAATCTTCATGTAACACAAATTTGACCGACGATTTCACATCACTCGAATCGTCGGTTTTTATTTTTTAAAATTCCGATTTTTCAGCCTGATGAATTGCATGACTGTTCAAGACTGGGTGATTTAGACATGACTATCCTGCTATTTTGCCTACTAATTAAAATAAATTCAGCCTGACATCAGTAACAATTCGCTGAAATATCTTTTTTAAGTAGATTTTCCCCTCAGCTTTTTCCTATAGTAGCAAGGCAGACATTTCAGGGTTCATCTACATGGCAGTTCATTTTCTTCACACTTCCGATTGGCATCTGGGGCAATTTTTCCATAACCATGACCGTGAATTTGAACATGCCCAGTTTTTGACTTGGTTGCTCGATCAAATTAAAACAAAACAACCGCATGCTTTGTTGATTGCCGGTGATATTTTTGATGTGATCAATCCAGCCTCAAGTGCGCAAAAGCAACTGTATCAGTTTCTGGCCGATGCACATAATCTGGCCCCGCACATGCAGACTTTGATGATTGCCGGCAACCATGATTCCGGTTACCGGATTGAGCAGGTTGAACCTTTTCTGTCTAAATTCAATGCCAAAGCTGTGGGAATTGTGGGCCGAACCGCAGAAAACACCCTGAATCTGGATCGCTTGCTGATTCCGATTTATGATCAGGATAAAAATATCATCGCCTGGTGTCTGACCCTGCCCTATTTACGCAGTGCCGAAATTACCGGGCTGAATGAGCATACCAGCAATAGCCAGAATGCGATTAGCTATCTGCATCAACAACTGATTGCCGAAGCCAAGGCCCGTAAACAGCCGCATCAAGCCCTGATTTTAATGTCGCATGCACATATGCAAGGTGGCGAAACTTCCGACTCGGAACGGCCAATTATTGTCGGTAATGAAGAAGCGCTCTCGACGGCGCTGTTTGATGAAGTGATTGATTATGTCGCACTCGGTCATCTGCATAAACCACAAAAAGTTGGTCAGCCGCATATCCGTTATAGTGGCTCACCGATTCCGCTGTCATTTAGTGAAATCAACTATCAACATCAGGTGGTTGAGGTCAGAATTGATCCTGAGCAAAGCCCGGAACAGCGCTTTCAATACGATGTTCTAAAAGTGCCACGCACCGTCGAGCTGTTCCGGATTCGGGAAAAGCTGGAAGATTTAATTGCTAAACTTCAGGCCTTGCCTGCCGGAGAAATCGAACAACTGTCGGCACGACATTTTCTGGAAATAGAATACACCACCGATGCGCCGCCACCAGTCGATTTACGCCAGCAAATTGAACTGGCTTTACCCACCAACCGTTACCGCTTGCTGCGCATCAGCCGGATTTATCAGCAACAGGCCGAACATACGCAAGGAGATTCGAAAATTGATCTGGCACCACCGACGCCGGAATCGCTGTTTTTGAATATCTGGAAAAAAATGGGCTATGAACATGATCATTCTGTACAACAGGATTTTCAGCAACTTCTGGTTGAAGCCCAGCACGAACTTGCTCAGAAACAACAAGCCTAGGATCGGCCATGAAAATTTTACGTTTGAGTCTCAACAATCTGGCCTCCCTCACCGGCACCCATCATATTGATTTTGAATCCAGTCCTTTAACACATGCCGGCCTGATTGCGATCACTGGAAAAACCGGGGCTGGAAAATCGACCCTGCTCGATGCCATGTGTCTGGCGCTCTATAACGAAATTCCACGTCTAAAAGGTGCGACTGGCAGCCTGAAAGATGCCGGCGGTCAGGATGTTTCGATTAAAGACTCCAAGAATATTCTACGCCGTGGCTGTGTGCATGGTTTTGCCGAGCTGGAGTTTATTGCCCTGGATAGCAAACGCTATACAGCACGCTGGGAGATTCGCCGGGCACGTCAGAAAGTCGATGGCAATCTAAAAGTAGATCGTTTTATCAAGTGCATCGATGATGATACGACGCTAACGCAAAAAATATCTGAAGTTACCCCCTTAATTGAAAAACTGCTGGGCCTGAGCTTTGAACAGTTTACCCGCGCGGTACTGCTGGCGCAGTCGGAAGTTGGCGCATTTTTAAAAGCCAAAGATCATGAACGTGCAGACTTGCTGGAATATCTGACCAATTCGCAGATTTTCAGTGAGGTCAGTAAAAAAGCAGCGGAAAAGCATAGTCAGGTTCGACAAAAGCGCCATGAACTGGAAAACTGGCTCGGTCATCTGGAATTATTATCCGAAGACGATATTACTCAGCTTCAACAGCAACATACTGCCTTCAACCAGATACTTGAGCATTTTAACCAGAGTGAAAAATTACTAGAAAATGACCTGAAATGGTATCGGCAGAAACATGCTTTATATACTGAAATTCAGGCCAAAAAAGAAATTTACGATGTACAGCTGGATGCCGATCAGAAGCTGACCGCACAAAAGCAGTTGCTGGTTCATTTGGATGAGTTTCAGGGCATTCGAGAACAGTTTATCCAACAGAATCAAATGCTCACGCAGCAAAAACAGCTTGCGATACAACAACAATCATTCGAACAGCAGCTACAACAGGTGCAACAGCAACGTGATGCTGAATTTGCGCAACTTGCTCAGATCCAGCAACAGCAACAAGCCCATGTTCAACATATGCATGCCATGCAGCCGCATCTGGAACAAGGTCTAAAACTGGATCATGAGATGCATCTGGTCGGCAATGACTATAAGAAAAAATCAGCAGATTTATTGGACTATGCACAGCAGTATATCCAACCCTTGCAACAACAGATTGAATCATCGAAACAGCAACTCGCATCTGCTGCCGAGCAGCAACAGCAACGCCTGACGCAACTTGAACAGCAGGCTGATCTTGCCGTGTTTGATCTGGAACCACAAAGTACACTGCAACGACTGCAAGACTATCAAAAGCTGTATCAACAGATGCAGCAACAGGCGCCGGCAGTACTCTCTCAATCGCGTACTGAACTGGAACATTCCCGACAGCAGCTGGCTCAACAAATCGAAAGTTTGCAGCAACAATTTGGCAATCAAGCCCAATTGGAACAACAGCTTCAGCAGCAGCAGACTGTACAGCAACAGAGCACGACTCAACTGCTTAAACTGGAAGGCTTGATCCAGCACGTGGCACGTCTAGCGGAACAGGAAGCCGAACAACAGCAACTCAAACAAGACGTAGCGCATGCACAGACAGAATTAATCCAGCTTGAACATACGGAAATTCAACTGCAGCAAATAGTCAGCAACACCGAACAGGAATTTGAACAACTACAAAATATGCTGCAGCAACAGCGCCTGCTGCAAACCCAAAGCGTGCAGGAACTGCGCGCGCAGCTCAAACCTGATGAAGCCTGTATGGTCTGTGGCAGCCAACAGCATCCGTTTGTCCAACATCAAGCATTATTAGACACAGCGCTAAACCAGCTGCAAGATCAACAGCTGCAACAGGCACAGCAACAACTGAATCAGCTTAAAGATGATTTAAAAGCAATCCAGATTCAACAGTCCAAAATCAAGATGCTCCTTGAGCAAAAACAACAGCGTTTAATCCACATTGAACGGATACTGAATGAACAACACCAGACATTACAACAAAACTTAAAAGAGTTAGGACTTGAGCAAACCAATCCTGATCATTCAGCCCAGTTGCTCCATCCCCTGCAAACACAGCTTGGCCAATGGCAACAGCAACACACTCAGGCAAACGAGCAGTTCAAAATCCTGCAACAGACTTGGCAAAACTGGCGACAACAGCAACAGCAACTCGACAGCTTACAACTGAGTCTGCAAAAAATGCTGCAACTGGATCAACTGATTGAGCCAATTCTTACAGTACTGCCCGAAGCACAGCAGCTCGCTTGGCACAAGAATGCGCCTGCTGCCTGTACCCAGCTGCAACAACATTTGCAGCAGCGATTACATCTTGTCAATCAAGTCAAAACTGCGGAACAGGAGCTACAAGGTTTCAAGCAGCAACTGAATCAGGCTCAACAGCAACTACAGATGCATGAGCAGCGGCATACGCAAATACAGGCCGAGACCCATTATTTGCTTGAACAAGGCAAAGACTTACGTCAGCAACTCAATCAGCTGACCGAACAACATGCCGGTCAGACCTATAAGCTGGCAGCAGAATGGCGACTGCAACTGGATACCCAGTTAAAAGCGCTTGATAGCCAGCTTCAAGCACAACGCCAGGTATATGAACAGCATGAGCAAGCTTTGCATCAGGCTTTACTTAAACAACAGGCTTTGCTGACCCAAATGCAACAGCTAACTCAACAGCAGGCACAATCTGATCAGGCCATCCGTACATGGCAAAATCTGCATCGACATTTTAATGCGGAACTGATCCAACAATGTCTGACCATTGGTCTGAGTGAACATCAGCAAATCCGGCAGCAATTACAGGCACAACATCAAGCACTGGAAAATGCCAAAATTGCCTGGCAAACGCTGGAAGATCAATACCAGAAGCATCTCCAGCAACAGCCTGAACTTGCTTTTGAGGAAGTGGAAGCACATTTAAATAGTTTGGCACAGGAAAAAACCGAGCAACAAAACAGCTTCAATGAGATTGATACCAAACTGCGTATGAATGCCAATAATCAAAATACCTATGCCAAATATCAGCAACAGATTGAACAGGTCAAAGCCGAAGAATATCGCTGGGGCCGTATCTACGATTTAATCGGACATAAGGAAGGTACCAAGTTCCAGAAAATTGCTCAGGAACATCATCTGGATATCTTGGTGGAATACGCCAACCAACAACTGCAACCGCTGGCACCGCGCTATCAGTTGCACCGTATTCCAGACAGCCTGAGTCTGGCGATTATTGATCTGGACATGAACAGCGAAGTACGTCCGGTCTTGTCTTTATCTGGCGGAGAAACCTTTCTGGTTTCTCTGGCCTTGGCACTGGCGATTGCCAATATGGCTTCCGGTTCGATGAAACTGGAATCGCTATTTATTGATGAAGGCTTTGGTACTTTAGATCCAGCCTCATTACATATGGTGATGAATGCACTGGATCATTTACAAAGTCAGGGTCGTAAAGTGGTCTTAATCTCGCATGTGCAGGAAATGCATGAACGGATTCCAGTACAGATTCAGGTCAAGCCAGTCGGTGCTGGCGCCAGTACCATTCAGATTATAGGTTGACAATGATGCACCCTGCCCCAGACAAGCTCTCGCCCTATTTCAGCTTACAGCTCGAGAGCCTACGGGGCATCAGTGCCATTGTTGTACTGTTCACGCATTGCTTTCAGGCCTTTATCGCCCCTTTTGACCTCAGCCTGTATTCATGGGTGCGCCTGCTTGGTCAGGCCGCGGTCATGATTTTCTTTGTTCTGAGTGGTTATCTGATTGGCTATTCGATCCAGCACAATATTCATCAGCATGGTCAGTTCAATCTGCGCCGTTATACCCAACAGCGTTATCGCAGGATTTTGCCACCCTTTCTGTTTGCCATGGCTCTGAGCCTGTTGTTGTATCTGTTGGCACCACTACTCTTTGCCACTCAAAGCCATGCCTTTCAAAACAGTTTTGGCATGATGATCCGGACTGACTATGGTCTCGATTCAGGTGATTTTATTGGCGCTCTGCTGTTTTTGAATGGCTTCATCACGCCTACAGTTTCAGCCAATGCCCCGCTCTGGAGCCTGAGTTATGAAGTCTGGTTCTATGTCTTGGCCGGATTTCTACCTTTTTTCAAAGATTCAGAAATAGCCAAAATCGGCTTTTTTAGTGTTTTAATCGTTTTATCCATCCTGAATATTCAGTTTTTTATTTATTTTCTGGTCTGGCTGATGGCCTTTGCCTGTTCATTTCGTCATATCCAGCGACATTTTCTAAACCGGTTACAAGTGCTTAAACTGGGGTTATTTGGCTTGGCATTTCTAATCGCCTGCATTGATGCTTACCAGTTTCATATCGTCGATCAAGCCCGACAATATCGCGCTGCAAATTTTACTCTCTTTAATTTCTGTATCGGCCTAGCATTTAGCTGCTGGCTGGTACAACTCCAGCAGCAGCGCAGTCACTACAATCCGGTCTGGGTACAATCCGCTGATTTTTCCTATACCTTGTATGTAACCCATTTCCCTTTGCTGCTGTTTATTCTGGGCTGTGTTCCGGCAACCTTCGCTTATGGTCTGGGCGGCGCTGTTTTAGCCTTGCTCGGCAGTATGGGCAGCCTGATTGTCTTTGCCTGGCTCATGGCAAAATGGCTGGAGCCACAAAGAAAAAAAGCGTTATCGAATAACGCTTAATCATACTTTTTCAAAATAACCCGACAACGCCTGTTAATCCTTTTGAGGACGTGCACCAAATAATGCCGTGCCGACACGCACCATGCTGGAACCGGCAGCAATTGCAGCCTGCATATCGGCCGACATGCCCATACTTAAAGTATCCCAATCTTCAGGATGCGCATGCTGAGCTTTCACCCTATCAAATAAAGCTTTAGCCTCGATGAAAGCTTGAGGATTCCCCGGCGCTGGAATCACCATCAAGCCACGTAAGCGCACATTTGGCAGTTGGCTGATTTGTCTAACTAAATCAGTAACTTCTTCCGGTTGGCAACCATCTTTCGTATCCTGAGCATCAATATTGACCTGAAGACAGATATTCAGCGCGAGCTGATCTTCTCTACGCTGATTGGATAAACGCTCGGCAATAATCAGACGATCCACCCCATGCACCCAGGCAAAATTTTCTGCCAGATGTTTGGTCTTGTTACGCTGTACATGGCCAATAAAATGCCATTCAATTTCCAAGTCTTTTAGAGCCGTAATTTTTTCCAGCGCTTCCTGCAAATAGTTTTCGCCAAAGGCACGTTGTCCCGCCTGATACATATCAGCCAGTACTGCACTCGGCTGGGTCTTGGAAACGGCCAGCAGTTGCACCGAATCTGGCTCACGACCGGCCTGAGCACAGGCTGTTTCAATTTGCGCTAAAACCTGATTTCGTGACTGTTGCAACATATTCATTGATGGGGTTCTCATTTCATTCATCTTTTTTTCCCTTGCCCATAAACTAAGGGTTGGTTAAGCTGTGGGAAAGCCTTATTATTCTATCAAAATAATTAACATTTTAATGAACTCGGGGACCTTATGGATATCACAGAATTGTTGGCATTTTCTGCTAAAAATGGTGCGTCGGATTTACACTTGTCTGCAGGCTTACCGCCAATGATTCGTGTCGATGGGGAAGTTCGTCGTATCAACCTGCCAGCATTAGAACATAAAGAAGTACATAAACTTGTTTATGACATCATGAACGATAAACAGCGCCGTGATTTTGAAGAAAATCTGGAAACTGACTTTTCTTTTGAAGTACCCGGTGTGGCCCGTTTCCGTGTCAACGCATTTAACCAGAACCGTGGTGCCGGTGCAGTATTCCGTACCATTCCATCCAAAGTTCTGACCCTTGAAGATCTGGGCATGGGACAGATTTTTAAAGATATCTGTGAATATCCGCGTGGTCTGGTACTGGTCACAGGGCCAACCGGTTCGGGTAAATCAACCACCTTGGCGGCGATGCTGGATTATATTAACGACAACCGCTATGACCATATTCTGACCGTCGAAGATCCAATCGAATTTGTGCATCAATCCAAGAAATGCCTGATCAACCAGCGTGAAGTGCATCGTGATACGCATGGCTTTAATGAAGCCCTGCGTTCGGCACTGCGTGAAGACCCTGATATTATTCTGGTCGGTGAGATGCGTGACCTTGAAACCATCCGTCTGGCCTTAACTGCGGCAGAAACTGGTCACCTGGTGTTCGGCACCCTGCATACCACCTCTGCGGCCAAAACCATTGACCGTGTGATTGACGTATTCCCTGCCGAAGAAAAAGATATGGTTCGTGCCATGTTATCGGAATCATTGCAGGCTGTGGTTTCACAGGCCCTATTAAAGAAAAATGGCGGCGGACGTGTTGCAGCGCATGAAATCATGATTGGTATTCCTGCAATCCGTAACCTGATTCGTGAAAATAAAGTCGCACAAATGTATTCTGCGATTCAGACCGGTGCCAACTATGGCATGACCACACTGGATCAGACTCTGAAAACGCTGGTATCTAAAGGCCTCATCAGCCCGCAAGTGGCACGTACTGCAGCCAAACAGCCAGAAGCATTCTTATAAGAAAAATTAATTGTATTGGGGTTTTTATACATGGATTTTAACGGCTTACTCGATTATATGGTGGAGAAAAAAGCATCGGATCTGTTCATTACAGCCGATGTCGAACCTTCAATCAAGATTAACGGGCAGATTTTACCGATTGGTTCGATAAAATTACCCGGCGCGGCAGTAGGACAACTGCTCCATTCCATCATGAGCGACAAGCAGCGTAAAGAATTTGCAGACACGCGTGAATGTAACTTCGCCATCAGCACACCGGACAAAAGTGCCCGCTTCCGTGTCAGTGCCTTTCAGCAGCGTGATCAGCCGGGTATGGTGTTGCGTCGGATTGAAACCGTGATTCCGACCATGGATGAACTCAAATTACCGCCGATTCTAAAAGAACTGGCGATGACCAAACGCGGCATCATTATTTTTGTCGGGGCAACCGGTACCGGTAAATCAACCTCGCTGGCCTCGCTGGTCGGTTATCGCAATGAAAATTCCAAAGGTCATATCATTACTATTGAAGATCCGATCGAATTCGTTCACCAGCATAAAGGCTGTATCATCACCCAGCGTGAAGTCGGGATTGATACCGATTCCTTTGAAATTGCCCTGAAAAACACCTTACGTCAGGCGCCGGACGTGATTCTGATTGGTGAGATTCGTTCGCGTGAAACCATGGATTATGCGATTGCCTTTGCCGAAACCGGCCATCTGGTCTTTGCGACCCTGCATGCCAACAACGCCAACCAGGCCATTGACCGGATCATTCATTTCTTTGAAGCAGACCGGCATAACCAGCTGTTCATGGATTTGTCGCTGAACATGAAAGCCATTGTGGCACAGCAACTGATCCCAACCATCGATGGCAATGGTCGTCGTGCCGCGATTGAGATTCTGATTAACTCCCCCCTGATTGCTGACCTGATCCGTAAAGGTGATGTGCATGAGATCAAGGACCTGATGAAGCGTTCCCGTGAACTGGGCATGCAAACCTTCGATCAGGCACTGTATGACCTGTATAAGGCCAAGCAGATCAGCTATAAAGATGCGCTGAAACATGCGGATTCACCCAATGACTTACGTCTGCAAATCAAACTGGCAGAAGAAGGCGGCAGTCATTTATTACGTGCACATTCCAATATCACCTTTGATGGCCAGTCCTGATCAGATTGAGCACATAAAAAAACAGGCTTCAAGAAGCCTGTTTTTTGTTTCAACCGGAGTGCAAATTATTTTTTACGAAACACTTCCTGACAGGCCGGCGCATCGCAGTAGCCATACAGATTCAGAGAGTGACCGGTTAATTCAAAACCAAATTTTTCAGCAACATCATGCTGCTCTTTTTCAATCGTATCATTGATGAATTCAACGACTTTGCTGCAATTCAAACAGACCAGGTGATCGTGGTGATCTTCCTGCATGATCTCGAAAACGGAATGATTGTTTTCAAAATTATGACGCTCAATAATACCCGCGGCTTCAAACTGTGTTAACACACGATACACAGTTGCTAAACCTACATCTTCACCCTGATCGAGTAAAGTCTTGTAAATATCTTCCGCACTTAAATGATGTTGTCTTGAATTTTCTAGTAATTCTAATATTTTAATTCGTGGAAGGGTAACTTTCAGTCCAGCTTTTCGTAAATCTTGGTTTGAAATAGTCATGTAAAAAGGTCTCTCAACAAAATCAAAGTTGGAATATGCAACAAACTTTAGATGCAGTATGATCTATCCTTGGATCAAATGCATCATAATTAATTTGGGATAGTTTAGCAAAATGCAAAAAATCATGTTGACGTTATTCGTCACTTCCTTGCTCGTCGGCTGTTCGACATTAGGTGTTTATAAAGTAGATATTCCACAAGGAACCCCTTTAACCCAAGCTCAAGCCGCTAAAATTCAAGTGGGAATGAGTCATCAACAGGTGCGTTTCTTACTGGGCAGTCCAACGGTAAGCGATCCGCTGAATCCTTTACGCTGGGACTACATCTATAACTATACCCCAGGAACCTACGCTAAAAAAGCCAAGATCCCGGCAGCCCAAGGCCAGCATTTGAAAATTTACTTTAACCAGTCTGGTATCGTGGAACGTGTTGAAGGTCTGGAAACCATTCCAGAATCTCAACCCGGCTTACCAGGTTCAAAAGAAGCAATTTTAAATGCGCCTCCACTATAGTCGCTTTCTCATGAAAAAGCCCCTGAATCATCAGGGGCTTTTTTGATTAAGTCGATTGATTGAGCAGATCATTGAAACTAATGCTCATTCAAGCCGCTTTCTATTCGGAAGATGGTTTCAGCTTTCTTAAAAGATTGCCTCTGGCATAACGACCCACCGGATTTTTCTCGGCACGTTTACGTCGGATATCTTTAGGATTGATAGTCAGTGCTCGGTAAATTTCGACTCGATCACCTGCTGCCAGTGGCTGCTGATGATCTTGCAAGCATACACCGAAGATACCCAAAGACAAAGGTTCAGGTAGGGTAACCTGCTCTACTATGCCACTTTGCTGGATGGCATCCAATGCTGTCATGCCGGGCTGAAATGGTACAGCCAGATGAAACTGTTGCTCCGGAGTCGCATAGGCCACCCAGATCAGTGCATTATTCATCAGAACAGTTGTCCTAGAACAGCGACCATCGCCACGATAATCGAAACAGGCAATACCACACGGACAGCAATACGCCACAGGTTATAGAACCCTTCAGAGCTAAAATTCATTGATTTACGTAAATGGCTGATCTTCATGATCCAGCCCGCAAAGAGCGCGTAAATCAAACAAATCAATAAGCCCCAAAGCAGTAAGACTACGTTGAACATTGGTGTCACATTTGGAATGGCCCAGATCAGGGTGACGACAGCCATAATCGCCCATTGAATCGCAGGGTGAAGCTGACGTTGCTGTAACTGCTCTCGTGCCATCTGCAGGATGAATGCAGCAGTCGCTACAATCGCGGCCACCAACGTAAATGCAGGGATTTGTGCTTGTACAGCAAAGAAGGCAAATACAATCACAGCAAGCAATTGTGCGATCCAGATCGGCAAGACCGTCTTGCTGGCGACATCCTGCTGTTGTACAGCACTCAGGCTAGACTGCCAGTACAAGCCCATGCCTAGGCCACTTGCAACCAGTGCCAATACGGTGGCATTGCCCCATTCCGAGAATTCAACTGGCGTGACTTGCCATGCAGGTAGCACAGTTCCCATCACATTTGCCAAGATCAGAGATGCCAGTACGCCAATCGCCGTAATGACTAACAAAATTTGACGCGGCAGCAGTGACAAGACCAGAGCGGCAATTACCAGACCTATAAACAAAAGATTCGGTGCAAGATCAAGAGCAGCAAGCGCCAGAACATTGCTGGCATTGTTCAGCATGGCACCGGCCAGAAAAGGAATAAAGATCACACTGAGCCAGCCGACTATACGCCATTTTTGTGAGGCATCTGCTTCACGGGTCAGCGTTGACAGTGCCTGTAATGCCGTTGTTTTAGAGCGCTTGGCCAAAGCAATTTCCAAGTAGCAGATGGGAAGCGCCAGAATCAGCATAGTGGCTAACCAGAGCATCCAGAAATCCAGCTGACGATCAATCTGTATACCCGTTATCGGTGCGAGCGTCGCGATGATAATAAACGATAAACAGAAAGCCATCAGCGGTGATAACCATTTTGACATAGCATTGTCCTGCATGATGCATTCCTATAAAAATCTAGCGCTATTTTGCCTTGTGAAGCGGTGAAAATCAAAAACAAAAAGCAAACCACCATGACAGTGATTTGCTGCGCAAAATTTATTATTAAATTGTAATTCTTGTTATCTCGTTACGTCTTTTATTATGAGAAGAAACGAGCGAACCAGTTTTTACCTTTTTTCTGTTCTTTTTCTTTGATAATGCCCATCATATTTTCTTTGACTGCGCCGACATAATCAGCGTCATCGTGCTGAATATGGTTGATTAACCATTTAGATAATACTTCATGCAGTTCTGATTCAATCGACTGCCCCAGTTCAAAACGATCACGATAAGACTCGATTTTCTTGATAAACAGGTCATGTACACGTTTATGTGGAACTCGGTATTTATAACCCGCTTCTTCCTGAAGAGATTCTTCAAAAGTAAAATGCGACTGGGTATAATCGATAATATTTTCGAGGATCTGTTTAATACGGGCACGGTCGGTATTTACATTGATCTCATCAATTTCATTGATATAATCGAGAATTCGTTTGTGCTGATCGTCAATCACATCGATACCAGTATTATAGTCTGGAACCCATTTCATTTTCATTACGACCACCTATAAATATTAAGGACTTATCACATAAAAATCATCATATAACGTATTGATTTGAATAAAAATGAAGTAAATTAGTCGGCTTTCGGCTTAATTTAAGAGAAACCTTGCAATTAACTGTTTTCATTAGGAATATATTTTAAACCCGAGTATAAGAATCAGATATTTTTTAATCAATCTACTATTTCTAATAATATGGTTTCTCTTTAATTTAAATAAAAAAGATATTAAAAAATAAAAAAATCTATTTTTAATATAAATCTGCTTTGGTCACACGTTTTAAGGACGGATCTAGACGTTCCCGTTCCAACCGATCTACCCGAGTCAGTTGCGAACGGAACTTGGCACCCTCTTTAAACAGAATCATTTCACCCGGCTGAAAAGCGGTCCATTCCTCATTTTGTGTCAATGGCTCGGTGGTAATAACCGCAACCCTGTCCTTAGGCGTAGTGACCTGACTAAAGTCCACCTCGACATCAATATCAATCAGCTGTGCCGGTCTAAACGGGTATTCACGCACCAGCCAGTGCAATTTGGTAATGGCATAGCTAAACAGCGCCTGCCCATTGGAAAGACAGAAATTAAAAGTGCCGTGTTCTGCAATCGCAGGTGAAACCTCAGCAAGTAGTTCAAAGACCTGATCCAGACTCGGTTCATCATAACCAAAGCGTTTGACCAGCTGATCGAGCAAATAGCAAAAAGCGCGCTCACTGTCAGTATTGCCGACTGGGGTAAAACGGCCACTCAGCACCGGAAAATACTCATGCAAATCGCCATTATGGGCAAAAATCCACTGCCGGCCCCACAGTTCGCGGCTAAATGGATGCGAATTTTCCAGATTGATTTTGCCTTGGGTGGCTTTACGGATGTGCGCAATCACATTACGGGATTTGATCGGATAGTTACGCACCAGCTCGGCAATCGGAGATTCAACCGCAGACTGGTTATCGACAAATAGACGACAGGCTTTATCCTCAAAAAAAGCAATTCCAAAACCGTCGGCATGATCCGAGGTAATTCCGGCCCGCTGGGAAAACCCACGAAATGAAAAGGTAATATCCGTCGGGGTGGCACAATTCATTCCGAGCAGTTGGCACATGGTCTGGTTTCAGCTTTCTATTTTCTTAGATGCTTATTGTGCATGACTACCCGAGTCATTTCAAATAGCTATCAGTTATAAATAGAGATAAAAAAGAGCCTCAATTGAGGCTCTTTTCCGCAAAAAAACAACTTATGGACGAGGTGGATGGGCACGGTTGGTAATCAGTGTACCAACGCCATGATCGGTAAAAATTTCCAATAAGCTGGCATGTGGCACACGACCATCTACAATATGCGCGCTCACTACGCCGCCTTTGACCGCATCCAGTGCACAGCCGACTTTAGGAATCATGCCACCATAGATCACGCCTGTTTCAATCAGACGGTCAACTTCCTGAGTGCTTAAACCCGTCAGCAGGTTTTTATTTTCATCCAGAACACCTGTAATATTGGTCAGCAGAATCAGCTTCTCTGCACCTAGGGCTTCTGCGACTTTACCTGCCACCAAGTCTGCATTGATGTTATAGGTATTGCCTTCTTCATCCACGCCCAGCGGTGCAATCACGGGAATGAAATCGCTGTTGGTGAACATTTCCAGCACATCGGTTTTTACGCCAACGACTTCACCGACCAGACCCAAATCAATTTGCTGAACCGAACCATCTTCAGCCACTTTTTCCATCAGCAGTTTTTGTGCACGAATCAGGTTGCCGTCTTTACCGGTCAAGCCAATGGCACGACCACCATGCTGGTTGATCAGGTTCACAATCGATTTATTGACACTACCGCCAAGTACCATTTCCACGACTTCCATCGTGGCAGGATCAGTCACGCGCATCCCGTCGATACGGTCTGATTCACGGCCCAACTGTTTCAGCATGGAATCGACTTGTGGCCCCCCACCATGCACCACAATCGGATTAATACCAACCGTTTTTAATAATACGATATCACGTGCAAATGAACTTTCCAGCTCAGGATCGGTCATCGCATTACCGCCGTATTTTACTACCAGGGTTTTACCCGCAAAGCGTTGAATATACGGCAAAGCTTCTGTCAAAATCTGTGCTTTGTCGATGCCTGTTTGTTGATTTGGCATTCGCCTCTCCTTATTGAGCATCTAAAATATCTTGAGCGATCTGTGGATAACGGTCACGCAACATGGCTACAAACAGCTGACGAATTTCATTCAGGCCCTGAGCATCATTGGCATCAAAGCGCACTGTGAAATACTCACCTGTATTGGATGCTCGAATGATGCCAAAACCATCCTCAAAATCAAGACGTATCCCATCAATTTTACTGATTTGCGCACGAATTCTTTCAGATTGCTGTTCAACAAAGTCTAAAAGTTCAACCGGATGCACATGATGCGTGGCAATATAAAGATCTTCGGTCCCATGCCGTTTCGGATAAGCCGCTAAAGCTTGTGCAAGACTTTGACCAGTTTGATCCAGATATTCCATGACTCTGAGCGCTGCATAGAGTCCATCATCATAGCCCCAGCCACGGCCATCATTAAAGACATAATGCCCGGCATATTCTCCACCAAAAATCGCCTGCTGCTGAGATTGTGCCAGATAAGTTCTCAGAAATGAGCTTCCGGTACGAATCATCACCGGCTCACCGCCCAAACGTTGCACGGTGTCTCGCACCAGGGTTGAACATTTGACATCATAAACAAACTTGCGTGGTGCTGAGTCAGTGAGGCAAATTTCGGCAAACAGGCACAGTAACTGATCCGCCGTGATAATCTGGCCCTGTGCATCAATCAATACCACGCGATCGCCATCGCCATCCAGGGCAATGCCCAGATCAGCCTGCTGTTGCATGATGCTTTGGCGTAAAGTCTCCAGATGTTTGTCTTGCGAAGGATCTGGTGCATGGTCTGGAAAATGCCCATTGGCATCACAACGCAAAGCCATCACCGCACAACCCATTTTTTGAAGCACCAGATTGGCACAGCGCCCGGCTGAACCATTCAGACCATCCAGAACCACTTTAAATGAGCGCTTCAACTGGATATCTTTTAATATACCATGCTGATATTTTAGACAAAATTCTGGAATAACTTGATGAGTCTGTTCGTCTAGGCAAAGCTGCTGATTGCTATAATGTGGTTTGGCCAGATGAGCCACCTGCTGGATCATCTCTGGGCAAGGCGGCTCACCAGAGACAATCCATTTAATACCATTATCTTCTTTGGGATTGTGACTGGCCGTGACCATGATGCCATTGCCATCAAATTGCCGTGCGGTGAAATACAGCATCGGACTGGAACAACAACCGACAATGGTGGCTTCAATCGAATAAGCTTGAAAAATACGGCGAATGGTTTCTGCAAAAGCCGGACTGCTAAGCCGTGCATCATAGCCAATTGCGACACGTGTCTGTCGCGCAGCCTGATATTGCTGTGCTAAACCGTGAGCAATTGCATCGATAATCCCAGCACCCAGTACACTGACTTTACCGCGTATGTCATAGGCTCGAAAAATGTGCATAGGGAATAGATGATTCATAGATCCCATAAAACTGTTCTTTTCACTAAATATAAGGAGATATAAAATGACTTATTTCATCATCATGACTTTAAACATTTGTTTTTGTTTTAAGACCCGCTACTTTTAAACCATTTCAATGTAACAATCAATTATAAAAATATTACCGTTAACTGAATAATCAGAAAATTTCTGTGATGAAATAGTCCTTATTTAATTATATTTATTTTTAATTTCCCCGGCTAAAATTAAAATAAAGATATAAATTTCAATTTTGAATAACTCTATTTATATAGAAAATAAATTTTTATTTTTAACTCCATTTTAAGCGTCACATTATGTTTAGGATTTACTTTGTTGTATTTAAGAAATGACCTACATCCATTCATTGTTTGCAGGTCATCTTCTCTTTAGTTTTTACCGGTATGGCCAAAGCCACCAGCACCACGCTCAGTGGCTTCAAATTCACTGACCAGATCAAATTCAGCTTGTACTACCGGCACCAGCACATATTGCGCCAAACGTTCACCCGGCTCCAGACTGAAAGCAGTCTGACTCCGGTTCCAGACCGATACCATCAATTCACCCTGATAATCTGAATCGATAAGACCTACCAGATTACCCAGCACAATCCCGTGCTTATGACCTAAACCTGAACGTGGCAAGATCAGACCTGCAAAAGCAGGATCTTCGATATAAATCGCCAAGCCTGTTTTCACTAAAACGGTTTGACCCGGTTCAATCACTGTCGTTTCATGGACGCAGGCACGCAAGTCCAACCCTGCTGAACCTGTGGTGGCATAAGTCGGTAATGGCCATTCCTGACCGAGACGCGAGTCAAGGACTTTCACCTGAACTTTCATGTGTTCATTCCTGTTGTTGCATTTAAAATATGTATAAGCGTTGAAGTTTATCGTTTGATAAGATTGCGCAAATTATCCAGATAATGCTGCGCCTGTAATTTCGGATCGATATTACCCGCCAGCTTTTTCTTGCGACCTAACCATTCCAGTTCATCTTCCGGTAATTCATCCAGAAAACGGCTTGGAGTCATTTGCTTCATCTGTCCGCCAGCCTTGCGCTGTTCGGCCAAGGTAATGGTCAGACCCTGACGTGCACGGGTAATCCCGACATACATCAGGCGACGTTCCTCTTCAACCGTCTCCGCAGCAATCGAGTTCTTATGCGGCAGAATTTCTTCTTCCAGCCCGATCAGATAGACATAAGGGAACTCAAGCCCCTTAGAAGCATGTAAGGTTAACAAGTTGACTTTGTCAGTATCTTCTTCTTCCTGTTGCTGCTCCAGCATATCCAGCAGCACCATTTTACGAATCACGCTTTCAATATTTTTTTCATCGACATCTTCAGCGCGGTTAATCAGGCTTTGGATGCTGCTGTAAAGCACTTCAATATTGTCGAGCTTGGTTTTTTCCTGTGCCGGCGTGGCTGCAGTTTCCTTGATGTAATCGATATAACCTGCTTCAATCATCATCTGACGGATGATCGGTACCGGTTCATCATCATCAAGTAAATTGCGGGTAAAGCCCTCAATGAAGTCGGCAAACTCTGCCAACTGTGTGGTGGCCTTTTTCGGAATCGCCATGGTCAAACGCTGATCCGCTGCCGCAGCCAGCAGTGACAGGTTATTTTCCTGAGCAAAGAGACCCAGTTTTTCCAGTGTCACCGGCCCAATGGCACGTTTTGGCGTATTGATAATCCGTAGGAAAGCGCTGTCATCTTCAGGGTTAATGATCAGGCGTAAATAACTCATCATGTCCTTGATTTCGGCACGCGCGAAAAAAGATTGACCGCCAGACAATTTATACGGAATCTGCATCTGACGGAGATGGGTTTCTAAAATACGCGCCTGAAAATTGCCGCGATATAATACCGCATAATCTTTCCAGCTTTTCCCATTCATCAATTTATGCGTGATCAGGTCTTTGACCACGCGTTCTGCTTCATCATCATCATTACGGCAAGTAATCACCCGGATCACTTCACCATGGCCTTTGTCTGACCAGAGTTTTTTATCAAAAATATGCGGGTTATTGCCAATCACGGTGTTGGCTGCTTTAAGAATACGACTGGTCGAACGATAGTTCTGTTCCAATTTAATCACTTTTAAATTCGGGAAATCTTGTTGCAGCAAGGCCATATTTTCCGGTTTGGCGCCACGCCAGGCATAGATGGACTGGTCATCGTCGCCTACAGCAGTGAACTGCCCCATCACGCCAACCAGCAATTTCACCAGAATATACTGTGCAGTGTTGGTGTCCTGATATTCATCGACCAGCAGATAACGAACCCGGTTTTGCCATTTGTCACGGACTTCTGCATTTTCCTGCAACAAGCGCGTCGGCATCACAATCAGGTCATCAAAATCTACCGCATTATAGGCACGCAGATTACGTTCATAGAGCTGATATAAATGCGCAAACTGGACATCTTCGGCAGTTTCACAAGTGGTATGCGCCTGCTCGGGTGGAATCAGATCATTTTTCCAGTCCGAGATCATTTTCATGGCTTTGGCAATCAGTTCTTTGCTTTCTGCACCGGATAAATTATCACGATGCATCAAATCCATCAGAATACGTTTGCAGTCGTCAGCATCCAGAATCGAAAAATTATTTTTAAGGGGGGTATGTTTCAGCTCCAGACGCAGCATATTCAGGCCAAAGGTATGGAAAGTCGAAACTGAAACGCCTTTACTTTCTTCACGGGTTAACAATTTGCTGACACGCTCTTTCATCTCACGTGCCGCTTTGTTGGTAAAGGTCATTGCAGTAATACGATGCGCAGGAATCCCGCAATGCTTGACAAGATATGCGATTTTTCGCGTGATCACTGAAGTCTTGCCTGAACCCGCTCCTGCAAGTACTAACAAGGGTCCTTGAGTGTATTTCATGGCTTCAAGTTGCTTGTCATTTAACTGACTGGCGAGTGACATATGGCTTCCTCTTCTAGATTCGGCTCCGATTATAGTCATCTCTGCCTCAGTTGCCTAATTTAAAATACGATTAATCAGGTCAATGTCCAGATATAAAAAAACCACCCGAAGGTGGTTTTTTTATATGCGTTTAAAGATTATTGAACAGCATATACCGCGATTTCTACACGACGGTTTTGTTCTTTACCCGCCGCAGTTGTATTGTCTGCGATCGGGTTGGCTGAACCTAAACCTTGAGCATTAATACGTGTACGTGAAACACCTTGACCTGATAAATAAGTTGCTACAGAGTTAGCACGTGCTTGAGACAACGGGATGTTGATTGAGTCATTACCGGTACTGTCTGTATAGCCAGTGACCAAAATACCGCTCTGGTTATCTTCGGTTAATACTTGAGCCACTTTATTCAAAGTGCCATAGAAGTTTGGTTTGATGTTCGATTTGTTGGTATCAAATGTAATGCTACCTGGCATTACAAGGTTAATCGAACCATCTGCATTACGGTTAACATCTACGCCAGTTCCGGCTGTTGCTTGACGTAATTTTTTCTCTTTGTTATCAAGATAAACACCTGCTGCACCACCAACAACAGCACCAATCGCTGCTGCACGGTTGTTTTGACGGCTGGTATTCGCATTACTCTTAGAAACACCGTAACCTGCTGCAGCACCAATTAAAGTACCTAAAGCAGCTTTATCATATTCCACACCACCGAGGTTATTACCAGTTGATTGACAACCTGTAAGTGCTACGGCCCCTGCTACAGCTGCTGAAATTACTAGTGCACGCATCGCATGACTCCTTATTGTATGCTTTGTTGTATAAGCGAAATAATGATTTAAATTGAACGGGATAACCATTGAATTTTTGTTAATAATAAATCGTTTCGCAATATTTTGTAATGTTTATATGTAACTAAAACAATGGACTTCATCACAATATCTTCATAGTTAGGCCTTTAGGCTTTTTTATTTGCCTCACTCTCATTATATTATTCAAAATATGAAAAAATTTAAGCGATTAATCTCTGGGGACTGTTTTGATATGTCATCGAATAGCAATAAACAAGCAACTTTAAAAAAACTTACACGTGGCTTGGCTGTCACCTCAGTGATGACAGGCAGTACTTTTTTTCATGGCCCTCCGGTTCTGGCACTGGGTTTTACCAAGTTTTTTAAAAAATCTGCAAAAGTTGATGAAACCAATATCAAGATTACCAACAGCTGGTTAGGCGTCAATAATTGGCTGATTGACAATGTGCTCAACAATACCGAATGGCAAATAACAGTAGATGAATCACTTGATTTAAATATGCAGGGCCGTTATTTGATGACCTGTAATCATCAAAGCTGGGTCGATACCACCGTCAATCAGTACTTCGGCTTGACCCGTATGCCGCTGACGCGTTTTTTTACAAAATGGGAACTTATTTTTATTCCTTTTGTCGGTCAAGCCTTTAAAATTTTAGGTTTTCCGATGATGAAACGGCATAGCAAGGAACAGATTGCTAAAAATCCTGCGCTAAAATACCGCGATATGGAAGAAGCACGTAAAGCCTGTGAGCAGCTGATCAGTCAGCCCTTTACCCTGTTAAATTATCTGGAAGGCACGCGTTTTACCCAAGACAAACATGATCAGCAGCAGTCTCCTTACAAATACTTACTTAAACCTAAGGCCGGTGGTCTGGCTTTGGCGCTGAGTATTCTCGGCGATAAAATTGATGCGCTGGTCGATATGACCATCGTTTATCCGGACGGTATTCCGGGTTATGGTGAATTTTGGTTAGGTGAAGTGCCACGAATTGCGGTAAATTTAAGAAAAATTGAGATTCCTGACTGGGTACTCGGCGGCAATTATGAAGATGATGCTGAATACCGTGCACGTTTCCAGAAATGGATTGATCAAATCTGGACTGAAAAAGATCAACTAATAGCGCAAATGCAGCAGAACTTTGACCAAAGCGCTGTCTGATTTTTTGCCTGAGTAACTATGAAGAACGACAATCCCGACATCACCTCTAGCTCATTTAAGTTTATTCGTAAAGGCACCTGGGGCTGGAAAGTTGCACTGATTTACGACATTTTTATGATGGTCTTAATCATCATTAATCTATTTTGTCTCAGTGCCAATGCCATTTTAATGAGCGATTTTGGTCAATGGTTGTTTGACTTCATTCGTTTACCGGAAATCTTGCAGTTTTATAAAAGTGATTTACGCCCTTGGGTGGTCATTACTGAGGTCTGGTTTACCACCTTCCTGATCTGTGAATTACTGGCACGTTGGGGCATTGCCATTGTTCAGCGCCATCATCGGCGCTGGTGGTTTTTTCCATTCGTACATTGGTATGAAATTCTCTCCATTATTCCACAACTGCGCTTTCTGCGTCTGTTACGTGCGGTCGCGATTGGCTATAACTTGCATAGTCACGGTTATAAAGTCATTCCCGAGCGCTGGTATCGTCAAGGCAATTTTTATTACAACATGCTCATGGAAGAACTTTCCAGCCGTGTGGTGCTGACTGTACTGGACGGTATTAAGCGTGAACTCAGCACCAGTACATCACATAAAAAATTGATTGATGATTTGGTAGAACATCATCGTAAATTACTGGCAGTTGCCTTGGCAGACATCTTGCAGGAATCTTTGGGTAAAGAGTTGCAGGCACAACGTTCCATGATTGCTAAAAATGTCGGGCAAGTGGTCAGTCAAGCCATTGAAGACACCCCGGAACTGACCCAGTTATTGCGATTAATTCCACTTGTCGGTAGCCGGATTGAACAACAAATTCAAAGTATTGGCCAACGTCTAGGGGAAAATATCACCCAAGGTCTGATTGATCCCTTTACTCATAGCGGTAAAAAAGAAAATCCGACTTTTACCCTAATTTCAGATAAAATCAGCCAGATTCAGATTGAACATAATCCACATATTGATAAGTTGGTCGAATCGGCTGTTTTTGAAACACTTGAAGCGATCCAAAAACAGGTGAAAGTCAAACAGTGGCAACAGATTTTAGAAGAACATGAGCAAAATCAGCGCTCAATAGATAGATAACATTTAAAGTGCAGAACCAGATAAAATCATCCGGTTCTGTTGGCATAAAAAAATAACTGAGATCGCTAGAGAATTACGCCAATTTGTTCTAGGATTTGCACTATTTACAACATTGCTTCGACATAAAACCAGCAAGTCAGAAGTATTTAAGGAAGAATTATGGCTGATATACGGATAAAAGGCAGAATGGTCAATGCAATACGCATTAGCTTAGATACCAATGATCATGATGCCATCCGCCAGCAACTTAGCCCAAAATTACAAGCTGCATTCCCATCTGGCACTTTGGCCGTCATTGAAAGTTCAGTTGAACAGGAACTGATTGCCCTGATTCAGCTGTTAATCGACTTAGATGTACAGCCAATGGCCGTGACTGAGGGTTTACTGGGTGATCAGGCGCGTTCCATTCAGTTCCCGGTTCTGCCACCCGATCGCCAGTTAGAAGAAGTGAAAGCCACGAAAGAACAGGTGGTAGAAGTTAAGCCAGAAGCAGCGACAAGTGATGATCAGGCAGCTGCTGCCCCGATCGTTGCGCATGTGACCTCATATCATGATGAAATTCTGCGGACGGGCCAATGTATTGTGCAGCATAATGGCGACATTATTATCAATGCCGGCATCAACAGTGGTTCAGAACTGATTGCTTCAGGCAATATCCATGTGTATGGCAGCGCACGTGGTCGTGTCATTGCAGGTGTCGGGGGGAATACGGCAGCCCGTATTTTCTGTCACAGCCTTGAAGCAGAACTGATCTCGATTGCGGGAACCTATTGCGTAGCGGATGATATTCCCCCGCATGTCGTTAAGAAATCAGTGCATATTTACTTGAATGATCAACAAGAGCTTGTATTTGAAGCTCTACAATTTTAATGTATAAATAAATACCAAAAACCCCATTTTAAACAGGGGATTTGAACCATAACAGGAGTGGATTCGGTGGCGAAAATTGTTGTCGTAACGTCAGGCAAAGGCGGTGTAGGTAAAACTACAACAAGTGCATCTTTTGCAACAGGTTTAGCCCTACGCGGTCACAAAACTGTTGTGATCGATTTCGATGTAGGTTTACGTAACCTTGATTTGATTATGGGCTGTGAACGCCGTGTAGTTTATGATTTTGTGAATGTTTTAAATAACGAAGCACGATTACAGCAAGCACTGATTCGCGATAAAGATATTGAAAATTTATATATTTTGCCTGCATCACAAACACGTGATAAAGATGCCTTAACAGATGAAGGTGTTGCTCGTGTAATGGATGAACTTTCGCAGGAATTTGATTACATTATCTGTGATTCACCTGCCGGTATTGAACGTGGTGCTATTTTGGCCATGTACCATGCTGATGAAGCCATCATTGTCACCAATCCTGAGATTTCATCAGTACGTGACTCTGACCGTATCATTGGCATGCTTGACAGTAAAACTAAAAAAGTAGAACAAAACGAAGGTCGCATTCGTAAGCATCTGTGTATTACCCGTTTCAACCCGGAACGTGCCGATAAACAGGAAATGCTGACGATTGACGATATTTCTAAAGATATTTTACGTGTACCGACCTTGGGCGTTATTCCTGAGTGTCCAAGTGTTTTACAGGCATCGAACGAAGGTAAGCCGGTGATTCTTTTTACTGAGGCTGCAGCAGGTCAGGCTTATGACGACCTCGTGGCACGTTTCCTTGGCGAAGAACGTCCTTACCGTCATATCGAGGTAAAACCTAAGGGCTGGTTAGCACGACTATTTGGAGCGTAGACATGGCAGGATTCTGGAGTAAACTTTTTAGTGGCGAGGATAAACCATCAAGCGCACGGACTGCTAAAGACCGTTTGAAGGTTATCGTTGCTTCCGAACAAGGCTTGGGTCGTCGCTTGAGCCAGGACAAAATTGATCAGATGAAGACAGAAATCATGCAAGTGGTCAATCGCTATGTACGTGGTGTCGATGAGCAGCATATTCAAATGTCGGTACGTTCTGAAGCCAATATTGAAATGCTTGAGATGAATATCAATTTACCTGAAGAACGATAATCTGATTTTTGATTGGTCAAGCAAATTGATTCAAGGCAAAATATGAGGCCGGATTAGTAAAGCACGGCTTTACCCGGCCGCAAGACGAGAAGCTATGCTTTGAGTGGACTGGATCAGTAAATTAAAGCACGGCTTTTAAGGATTTACTCAATCCCAAGACTAGAAACAATGTTTCTAGTCGACAGAGTCAGCTCAAAAGACACTGTCTCTTGCTCATACAAATTTTGCCTTTTTTCATGCCGAAAAAACTACATTAGATTAAGGAAATTGCGATGGCATTATCTCAACCAGCGACCTTTAACGAAGAATGGTCAGATGAGCGTGTATTTGCCTACCTGAATCAGCTTCCTCCTGCAGGTGTAAATGCTGACTTTCATGTGCTTTATCATGCTTTCAAGCATATGCGTCCATTTGATTATGAACGCCTGTTGACGAAATTTGTCGCTGATGGCCGTGATGTCAATGCAACCAATCCTGAAGGGCAACGCATTCATGACGTGATTGCCACCTTCCCGCGTCAAAGTGCCGAGTTCTTGGCGGTATTGGCGAAGTTTGCCTGATTTTAGCTACCGTATTAAAAAAGCCTGCAATTGCAGGCTTTTTTATGGTTCAGCATAGAGAAACTTAAACCAGAATCTCGCGTTTACCATTGGCACCCATGCCACTGACAATACCGTTCTCTTCCATCTGGTCAATGATCCGCGCAGCACGGTTATACCCCAGACTAAATTTACGCTGTAGCGAAGACGTTGAAGCCTTACGGGTTTCGAGTACAAATGCTACGCACTGATCATACAGTGCATCTCGATCTGGGCCACCCTCTCCACCCTCTTCAAAACCGCGACTTGATGGTTCCTCATCATACGGCGTCAGGATTTCATCGACATAATTGGGCGCACCACGTTCACGCCATGCATCACAAATCCGGTTCACTTCATCATCGGCAATAAAGGCGCCATGCACACGCTCAGGCTCAATTTTACCAGGCCCCAGGAAGAGCATATCACCATGACCGAGCAAGTCTTCTGCACCGCCTGCATCCAGAATAGTACGTGAGTCAATTTTTGAGTTGACACGCAGTGCCACACGGGTCGGAATATTGGCTTTGATTAAACCGGTGATCACATCCACCGATGGACGCTGAGTGGCAAGCAGCAAGTGAATACCGGCCGCACGGGATTTTTGTGCCAGACGCGTAATCATTTCTTCAGCTTTTTTACCGACCTGCATGATCATGTCAGCAAATTCATCCGCGACAATCACAATCGAAGGCAACGGCGTTAAACGCGGTGCACGCTCACCCACCACTGAATCACTGGCCTTCCAGGTTGGATCGATCAGATCTTCACCATTGGCAATCGCTTCTTCGACCTTGCGGTTATAGTCACTGAGTTTACGAATTTTCAGGAAAGACATCAGTTTATAGCGACGTTCCATTTCATTGACACACCAATTTAATGCGTTGACTGCATCTTTCATATCGGTGACGACAGGCGTCAATAAATGTGGAATATCATTATAGTTGGCCAGTTCCAGCTGCTTTGGATCGATCAGAATCAAACGCAACTGTTCAGGGCTGTATTTGAGCAACATCGATAGAATCATCGAGTTGACTGCCACCGATTTACCTGAACCCGTGGTACCCGCCACCAGCATATGCGGTGCCTTGCCCAAGTCAGCAATTACCGGATTACCGGAAATATCCTTACCCATTGCCATGGAAAGAATACTGTTCGGATCAGTGAAGGCTGGAATGGTCAGAAGCTCGATCAAACGTACCATTTCACGGCTGCTGTTCGGCACTTCAATCCCGATATACGGTTTACCGGGAATCACTTCAACCACACGTACCGATGCCATCGACATCGAGCGTGCCAAATCTCGGGAAATATTAGTGACTTTAGAGGCCTTCACACCCGGCGCCAGATCCAATTCAAAACGTGTCACCACTGGGCCCGGCTGTGCTTCAACCACCTTGGCTTTGACATTGAATTCCTGCAGTTTGATTTCAAGCAGTTCAGATAAACGCGACAATTGCTCTTCAGTGAAATTCACTTTTTTATTCGGATCGACTTCATCCAGCAGGTCGAGACCCGGAAGAGGCGATAGATCTTTACGGCGCTCAGCCACCTGCATCGCACGTGACATCGGACGGCCTGAAGCATCAGTTAAAGGTGCATCAAAATCAAACTCGTCTTCATCTTGTGGTTTGCCAGCCGTTTCTTGCCAGGCTTCTACAAATTCTTCTTTAGATAAAGCCTCGCGTACTGCGGCATGAGTTGCAGAAGAATCAGATACCGGTTGTGCTATAACTTGATGCTGAATCGGGGCCTGTACAAAAGCAGAAGATTGCGCATAGCTAGAGGCACGTATAGTTTGTTTTGGCTCATCCTCTTCAATCAGCAAATCACCCAGGTCATCCAGATCGGCTTGCAATGCACTATTTTTGACTACATGTGCTGTTGCGACAGATGCCAGAACCGGCGCCGCGCTTGTAACTTCTTCGGCAAAGCTCTGGGGTTTTGCAGCAGGCGCAGCATTAAATGGACTATGCACATCTGTCGCCGTTTTTCCTTGTGGAACGGCAGCCAGAAGTTCATCAAAGATTTCATCATCATCCCAGTCCAGCCCAGTATGCGTAGCAGGCGCTGTTCTGGCTTGAACATGTTGAGACGGCGCAGCTTGAGAAACCGCCAAGTGTGAGGCTGGAGCACTATGCTGCTCTTCTTCGGCAGCTTTAAGTAATGCATCAATATCCTGTTTATGGCGCTGATCTTCACTGGAATGTAAGGCACGCCATACTTCGCCTGTTGCCACGACGCGGTCTGGCTGTTGCGGCACTTGCGGTGCTTGCTTCAATGTCTCGACTGGCTCAGGAGCCTGCTGTACAGCCTCAGGAATATCGTCATGTAACTGTGGCTGCTGCGATTCTTTATCAGCAAAATCATCAAATAAGCGTTCAGCAACCTGATCACGCACTACCGGATCGATGTCTACCAGTTCATGCTCAGGTGCAGGGGTTACTGCGACCATTTTCTTCGCAGCATTCACTGGCTCTTTTTTAATCACAGGCGCAGTCCGGTCAAAATCGGACATACCTTCAGGGATATTGCGATAGAACAGATCCTGTAAATAAGCCGGTGTTGCTTTGAGACTGCTCCAGGTCTTGTTCCACTTCACCCCAAAGGCCAGTGTAAATAACATCACCCAAAATACCAACAGGAAGAATGCAGCACCATATACCGTCAGCAACTGTTCTAAACTCTGGCCTAATTCATAGCCAATGATACCGCCGGAAGAATTATCCAGCGTATCGGCAGGCACTTGCCAGAATAAAAACAGCAGTGCTGACGTGGTCAATAACAGGAAGAATTGCGCAGCATAGCGGAATGGCCGGTTCAGGAAGCTACGTGGCCACCAGACCTGAACCGCTTCCATAAACAGATAGACAGGAATCAGCAGGCTTGCCCAACCGAGAAAGCCAAACAAAAGGTCTGCAATCCAGGCACCCGCAACCCCACTGGCATTCGAAACGGTCTGCGTATCACTAGAGATATGCATCCATCCCGGATCAAATGGCGTATAGGTCACTGTTGCAAGAAACAGATAAATCCCAAATGAGACTAAAAATAATGTCATTACTAAGCGCTGTGCATAGGCACTCGACACCGCTGTCATATACTGTCCTGTAACCAATTCTTCATGAATATTCTTTTGCTTCAATGCTTGAAAAAAGCGACGCAATAAAAGGCATATTATGCACCTGTTCTGTGAAAAAAGATGCACTATTGTGCAAGCACACTGTGTACTTATTATATATAGCCCAAATCGATTTCAATGATCAATAATATCGACTTTAATCTCACCCCACTGTTATACAGTTTCACGTATAATTCAATAAATTTCTAAATAAAAAAGGATACAGCTGATGAGCGCACGTCACTCACGACTGATTATTTTAGGTTCTGGCCCCGCAGGCTACAGCGCAGCAGTCTATGCAGCGCGTGCAAACCTAAAACCAACCCTCATTGCCGGTTTGCAACTGGGCGGCCAATTGACCACGACCACGGACGTGGATAACTGGCCTGGTGATCCTGAAGGCTTAACCGGTCCAGCATTGATGGAGCGTATGCAGGCGCATGCAGAGCGCTTTGGCACTGAAATCGTGTATGACCATATCAATGAAGTAGATCTAAACCAGCGCCCTTTCGTATTGAAAGGCGATATGGACGAATTTACCTGTGATGCTTTAATCATCTGTACCGGTGCAACAGCTCAATATTTAGGTCTTGAATCTGAAGCTGCCTTTATGGGTCAAGGCGTCAGCGCTTGCGCCACTTGTGATGGTTTCTTCTACAAAAACCAGAAAGTCATGGTTGTGGGTGGTGGTAACACCGCTGTTGAAGAAGCCTTATACTTATCCAATATCGCTTCGCATGTGACTCTGGTTCATCGCCGTGATTCATTACGTTCTGAAAAAATCTTGCAAGATCATTTATTTGCCAAAGAAAAAGAAGGCAAGATCAGCATTATCTGGAACCATCAGGTCGATGAAGTTTTAGGGGATGCACAATCTGGTGTGACCTCAGTACGTATCAAGTCGACCCAGGATGACTCTACTCAAAACGTCGATGTAACGGGTATGTTTGTTGCCATTGGCCATAAGCCAAACAGTTCAATGTTTGACGGTCAGTTGCAGCTGCGCGACGGTTATATTCAGGTGCAAAGTGGTACTGCGGGTAATGCAACCCAAACTTCGGTACCGGGCGTATTTGCTGCGGGCGATATTGCTGACAGCATTTACCGTCAGGCCATTACTTCTGCGGGTTCAGGCTGTATGGCTGCACTCGATGCAGAAAAATATCTTGATGCGATGGGCAAACTAGACTAAGCAGCAAGAATAAAAATGCCGTCCATTATGGGCGGCTTTTTTATTGCTAGAATTAGCTTATGATTCATCTATAGTTTTATTTCAGGTTTGCCATGCATCTACTTTCTCCCTCACAATTTATCTTCCCTGACCCGATGCAGGTTGACCCTGAAGGCGAAGGACTGATTTGTATTGGTGCTGACCTCTCCCCTTCCACACTTTTTGAAGCCTATACCCATGGCTTATTTCCCTGGTTTTCTGAGGGAGAACCTATTTGCTGGTGGAGTCCGGAACCGCGCTGCATTATTCGGCCCCATGATTATCATCCAAGTAAATCCCTGATCCGCAATATGAAAAAATGGGATTATCAAATCACGGTCAATCATGCTTTTGAAAGGGTGATTCGTTCCTGCTCATTGCCGCGTGCTTATGCAGAAGATACCTGGATCAGTGAAGATATTATCGCAGGATACTGCGACATGTTCGATGCCGGATATGGCTATAGTATTGAGATCTGGGATGAAAATCGCATTGTAGGTGGGCTTTATGGTGTAACGATTGGACAGGGTTGTTTTGGTGAGTCCATGTTTAGTACGCAGACCGATGTTTCTAAAATGGCTTTTTATACTTTAATGCTGATTGGGCAGGAAAATAAGCTGCCCTGGATTGACTGCCAGTTGGTCAATGACCATCTTTTAAGCCTCGGCGCCTGTACACTTTCTCGCCAAGACTATCTTAATTCGTTACAAGATGTTGTAAAACAGCCTGCTATCGATTGGAAAAAGTATCAAGAGGGTGTATTTTCAAGTAAAACAATAGCGCAAAACGCGCGACTCAGTGAATGAAAATAACAGAGGGTACTTGTTATGAACTCTTATCAGCCAAAGTCCCTACTGAACGATTTACAGTATTATATTACGCCGCCGCACGATTGCAGCTACTTGCCCAATAAGTCGGCACGTATGGTTTTTCTGGATCCTGCGCATCGCATTGATGTACTGACCCTGTCAGAACTGTCGCGCACCGGTTTCCGGCGCAGTGGCGATTTTGTTTATCGTCCGGAATGTCATCTGTGTCGTCAATGCTTATCTTCACGCGTACCAGTGGCTGAATTTTCCATGAACAGTTCACAAAAAAAAGCCTGGAAACGCAATCAGGATCTTCGGGTGAAAATTACCAGTCCAGAGCAGGCCGGTGATACGCATTATGCGCTGTATGAACGCTATATCAATGAACGCCACGCAGATGGGGACATGTTCCCCCCGAGTCGCGATCAGTTCGAAAAGTTTTTATTGCAAAGTTGTACGGATAGCTTCTTTTTAGAATTATGGCTGGATGATCGCTTGATCAGTGTTTCCACCTGCGACTTGCTAGATGATGGCATCTCGGCTGTATATACCTTCTTCGATCCAGATGAAAATCGCCGCTCTCTCGGTGCATTTGCAATCTTGAAGCAGATTGAACATGCGCAAAAACTTGGCTTGCAATTCATCTACCTCGGTTATTGGGTGCCACACTCCAACAAGATGAATTATAAATCTCAGTATCTGCCTCTAGAACTCTTGATTGATGGCCAATGGCGACGTTTAAACCGTGCGCTGAGTGAGCTGGAGATTCAGCACCTGGGAAACTCATTGATGACGACCTTACCCAGCGGATGGAATCACCAGATTATTAAATAAGGTCGTCAGTTTCTATTTGAACAGGCTAGCAAAGTCATCCGTACATGCCTTGACCATAATGATGGCATGTTCGCGTGTTCCGTTTGAACCCGGATAATAATTTTTGCGTAAATCAATCTGATGAAAGCCTGACTTTTCATAAAGCTTGATGGCAGCAATATTAGTTTCGCGCACTTCCAGGAAAATCTGCACCGGATTATTTTTCAGCATGGCGACTGAGGCATCCAATAATTGATAACCCAAGCCCTGACCTTGCTGAGCCGGATCAATTGCCATAAGCAGTAAATTGGCTTCATCCAGCACCGGTTGTAAAATACAAAATCCCAGCACCTGCCCTTGCTGCTCGATCACGGTACTTTGATAAGCAGTCACTGCATCTTCAAACTGTTTTAAAGTCCAGGGATGTGATTGAACAGATTTTTCAATCTTTGCAACGGCTGCTACATCCGCTGCTTGCATTAAACGAATCATCTTCGTTCATCTTATATAGAATTAACTTCCGCATTATAGAAACTTCATCCAAAAAATCGAGTAAAAAAAAGAGCAATTTCAATCGCTCTTTAATTTTCAATCCTATTCAAGTCCGAGTTTGGCTTTCCAGACTGTTAACAGGCCATGTGTATCATGATCATTTGGATGAAAGCCAGGTTTAAAGTACATTAACATTTCACGACCCATGCCCGTAATTACCCCTTTTGATGGGCTATACGCGTAGGTATATATCGATTTCAGCGATTCCAAATTCAATTGATTGTCCTGCTTGAGTAAACGGGCCAGAAAATAGCTTTGTACAACAGCTAAGGTTGCCATCAAAATGACCAAAGATGAGGTCCGTAGCGCATAGGCTTTTAAACCTTTACCAAAGACAGCTTCAAACACATCATAGGCCACCGCTTTATGTTCATTTTCTTCAATCGCATGCCACATCCACATATTTTTCATGGTTTTATCAGTCATCAGTTCCTGGATATGAGTGTTACTTAACAACTGCGTTGCGATGGTCGCGGTAAAATGTTCCAGTGCTGTGGTTGCAGTCAAATCCACCATTTCTTGGCTAATGCCAACTGGCTTCAGCAGTTTGGCCATGACTTTACGCGTGGTCTGAATCACCTGATCGGTATAATGATCCAGTGTCTCGACATCATGTCCATAGCGCTGTGCGGAGGCATTAAAACCGACATGTTCATGCGTGTGCATAGCTTCTTGACCAATAAAGGCAGAAATTTCTTTTTGCAATTCTGCATTATCTTTGATCGCTGAATGCTGACGTACGGCCCGAACGCTATCGATAAAGAACTTTTCACCTGCCGGAAACAGTGCAGATAAAGCGGTCATAAAATGCGTTAAACCGGCTGATCCATGCATCCAGTATTCCGGGACATGATCGAAATCAAAATTCATACGACGAACAGGAAAGCTTGCACCAGCACGCTCTGAAATTTTTACTTTTACGTTCATTGTAGGCTCCTTTCAAGCACAGCTGCCTGAATCTATTATTTGTTTTATTGAGCCTAGTTTTATTGATTTTTATCGTATAAATAAGTGCAGTTTAGGTCATCACACTATCAGTTAAGGACACTCATGAGTGATTGTCTGACAAAAATCCAGACAAAAAAAAACGCCTCAAAGAGGCGCTTTTTTTAAACAATCAGCGATTATGCAGTTACTTTAGCAACTACACCAGCACCCACTGTACGACCGCCTTCACGGATCGCAAAACGTAGACCTGGGTCCATTGCGATTGGGTGGATTAGCTCTACTGACATCTCAACGTTGTCAC
>NZ_VOYD01000024.1:0-41779 GCF_013420435.1 Acinetobacter sp. YH01008 | reverse complement strand
TAATTCAAGTGAATTTGTTTGAAAGAAGAACTTTAAAAGCTTTATTTTCACCCGATAAAATACCCATAAAACAAGAGGAAGCACAAATGAGCTTCCTCTTGTGAAAAATTGTGGGACAGCAATGCCTGAGTGACTCCTTTTTTATGCGTCCAGTTTACAGTGAACGTGCAATCAGTTCTTTCATGATTTCGTTGGTACCAGCATAAATCCGGTTGGCACGGTTGTCGATATAGGCCCGGGCAATTGGATATTCCAGCATATAGCCATAACCACCATGCAATTGCAGGCATTCATCTACCACCTTGCTATACATTTCTGAAATCTTATATTTGGCCGCAGCAGCGGCATCGATGCCTAATTCTTGCTTGAGTTGCAGCTCCATGCAGCGATCCAGATAAGCGCGACAAAACTCGATTTCGGTACGCATTTCTGCCAGTTTAAAGCGGGTATTCTGAAAATGGCTAATACTCTTGCCAAAGGCCTGACGTTCCTTGGTGTATTTCACTGTATGTGCGAAAGCAGCTTCAGCGCCAGCCTGACACATAATTGCCACAATCAGGCGTTCCCAAGCCAGTTCTTTCATCAGCATCATAAAGCCCATGCCTTCCAGACCGAGCAAGTTTTCTTGTGGTACGCGTACATTGTCAAAGAACAGTTCGCAGGTATCCTGACCTTTCATGCCGATTTTATTCAGCGGTTTAGCTTTGCTAAATCCGGCCCGGTCGGCTTCGACCATAATCAATGAGAGATTGGCCGAGCCTTTGTCACTATGACCGGTCTTGCAGACCACAATCGCCATATCACAGAGATAGCCATT
The DNA here is from genome assembly GCF_013420435.1 of Acinetobacter sp. YH01008. Classification (NCBI taxonomy): domain Bacteria; kingdom Pseudomonadati; phylum Pseudomonadota; class Gammaproteobacteria; order Moraxellales; family Moraxellaceae; genus Acinetobacter; species Acinetobacter sp. YH01008. The sequence continues at coordinate 40,962 of NZ_VOYD01000024.1, read as the reverse complement.
GGTAATAAAGATCTTGGATCCATTAATCACATAGTCATCGCCATCCAGTACCGCAGAGGTACGCACTGCCTGTAAGTCTGAGCCGGTTCCCGGTTCGGTCATGGCAATGGCGGTGACGACTTCTCCAGATGCCATTTTCGGTAGCCATTGCTGCATTTGGGCTTCATTACCAAAGTTCAGCAGATAATTGGCGACGATATCCGAATGCAGGGAAAAACCGGTGGCTGAATCTCCGGCATAGGCCTGTTCCTCAATCAAGATCATGCTATACAGCCGATCTACGCCAGAACCGCCATATTCTTCAGGCATGGTAGCGCAGAGCAATCCAAGCTCACCGGCTTTATTCCACAGCTCTCGATCCACATGCTGTTGCTTTTCATAGCGCTCGCTATGCGGAATAACTTCCTTTTCATAAAACTTGCGTACGGTTTCACGAAATGCTTCATGTTCGGTAGTAAAAAGCTGGCGGGGTAGCATTGGGGCAAGCGGGCGAATAGCTGCAGATTGCATCTTGTTATTCCTTATTCTGATCTGTTTGCTTTAAAGTAGGTCAAGCATAGATCAGCAACAATGAGCGGAATGTTCAAATAACTTAAATATGCTGATGCTTTTGGTCATTTATATGAAATCCCTCGAAATTCAGCGATGGCTTCAGGTAAACTATTCCGGTTTATAACGAATTGGGGAAATTCGATGACTGATGACATCACCTTAGAAGAGCGCAAAGTGATTTATCGCGCGCGTCGTGGTCTAAAAGAGCTGGATGTGTATTTTGATCCCTACGTAAAAAACTACTACTTAACTGCTGATCCATTTGAAAAGCAGATGTTTGCTGAGTTGGTCGATCAGGAAGATCCAGATCTGCTGGACTGGTTTATGGAAGTCTCTGAGCCGCCGCGTCCTGAATTAAAAGATTTGATCAAGAAGCTTAAATTTTACGTCCATGGATAATCGCTGTTTCAAGCTGAAACGCAGTTATTGTGCACTGGCGTTTCAGCTTTTTATTTTTGCACTGTTGATGTACCTGCTGTATCAGCTACTGCCGATTACGATTTGGCTGCTGTCTGCTGCGATGGGACTGGTGATTTATCAGCTGTTTTATCGCAAGACGCCCCAGATTGAACAGTTTGAATATCTGGATGGACGTAAATGGTCATTGACGGCCAAATCTCGGCCCACCTGTCGGGTATGTGTTAGTCATGTGATTGATCATCAAGCTTATATTGTGGTGTATTTTCAGCACGCCAAGGCTCAGCCTTTATTGATCTGGTGTGACCAATTGCCGCTAAAACAATGGAAATCCCTGAAAGCTCTAACCAAACTTATCTAGTTGTCAGACAACGCTATTTTAATCACTTGATTGAAGTTTCAATAAAACAGATACTTAGATCATTAATACGCTTTCATTGTCAGACAGAAAATAATAATGACTTATCAGTAAGATAAATTGTATGACAATTTCCCGCCTATGTTTTATTTTTAGCCTGTACATTGAACGCACCAACAGCAAATACGGGAGAATTCAATAGAATCTCCAGTGTGGATGTTTTTGATCGTAGTGATTGTTTCAGCTTTGGTGGTTGGACAATTCGCGATGGTGCTGAAGGATAAATTTTTATCTTAATCAAGCAGAGTTATTACCGGCTCTCTGTTTGTACAGTTAATAAGTAGCATGTGCTGAACCGTCGCAATGCTACTTTTTTTTGCCCAAAATTTGGGAATTCAACAGATCAAGTCAATTGCAGTCGGCCAGTTTGATGGCACAGTGTCTGGTCCAGATTAGAGTAAATACTCTTTTATTCACAAAATGCTTCTGATATCTTTAACAGAAAGATGGACATAATCACAATTATAGAGGACAGGAAAATGTCAGGCGTCCGTAAAATATGCCAAGGTATGGCGACCATTGCAATAACAACAACAGTATTAACGGGGTGTTCCCATGTCATTAAAACCGGTGCCAATGTCGCACTGGGTTTTACCGAAAACCATATTGTCCCGCCAATTTTAGCCATGGATGATGCTGAAATGGTATGTAATTCAGGGAATTCTTTAACGCCGGCCATTATGGCGACCAAAGAAATGGGGGCAGATCCAACGCGGGTGGCCGTGTTGATGTATTCAGCTGCTGGTATTTGTGCTGAGCAAAAAGCACTGGAAGCCGAGTTACGCTATTTGCGTGCTTCAAAATCCAACCAGGTAGCGGAAGCCCAAGATGCGCGAATCGAGCAGAAACGCTGGGCGGCTCTAGCGGCACAGCGTCAATATACCGGTTATCAATTGTTCCAGAGCCGTTATGAAAAAAAATATCAAAAAGCCTTGGGTGAAGAATGCCCGCGCATGAACAGCGATATGGAGCAAACGGTTTATCTGCTGGGCATGCTCAGCGGTTTACAAGCCATGACCAATGATATTAATTCCGGCGGCGCAGTGCATGTACCCAAAGATATCGCTGCTGTGGTCGAACGTGGTATGACCTGTCTGGATAATGCCAAATTCTGGGGAGCACCGAATGCTACGCGTGCTGTGATCTGGACTTTATTACCAGGTGCAAGCGATGGTAAACCTGATCCTTACCAAACATTAAAACAATCTACACAAATTGGTGAGCAAAAAGGTGTACGTTTATCGCATGCTTTATATGCTGTAGCAGCACAGGCCAGTGGTGACGATGCCAAAATCCGCGATGCTTTAAAAACCTTTGCGCAGGCCCGTACTGAGGAAAAGCCGGTAAATCCACAGTTCAAGCTGATCGACAGTATGGCAGCGATTATGGTCGGTGGAATTTCAGATCGTTACTGGACAGAAAATACTGGTGTGCGCAGCGCCGATGATGGCATGCAACGTTTCTGGGATGAATCAGACAGCTCTTCGGAACTCGATGACCTGTTCAGTGCAGACCTGTAACCCAGATAGCCTGCATAGAATTTTAAGGATGAAATTAAACTAGATGGTTAGGGAGAAGCATAAGCTGATGCTAGATCAACATGTTCGACGAAAAATTATTTTTCTAGCGGCTTTTGTCTCTCTCTGTGCATGTCTGCAAATTTTCAAGGATAGTTTCATCTACTGGCAAGAGAGCCTGTTAGGTGAATTTTGGCGACTCTGGACAGCGCATTGGGTGCATGTGGGCTGGATTCATTATTTTCTGAATATTCTCGCTTTTCTCTGTTTGCCTTTCATTTTTCCACGCGCCACCGTCTGGCATTTCTGTGCCATTTTACTGATCTTGCCGCCGCTGATCAGTTTAAGTTTTTATTTTTTCTTACCCAATATTGAAGCCTATGCCGGCTTGTCGGGCGTACTGCATGGCGCCTACGTGGCAGTGGCGTGTGTGCATTTGCTGTATAAACGGGAACGCGGTTTTGCGGCGCTGGTGTTGTTTTTGATTTTTGCCAAACTGGTCTGGGAAAACACCATTGGCAATGTCGGAACGGCGCAGCTGATCGGCAGTCCGGTTTTGGTTGAGGCACATTTACTTGGTGTGATTTGGGGCGTGATTCTGGCGCTGATCTATATCGTGAGCAATTATTTTCGGGATAATTAAAGTGCAGAGATAAATCATTTACTTGGCAGAAAATACAAAAAGAAAATATAAATTGTCATTTTTATTGTGCTGATTTTGATGCAAAGTCAAAACATAGAATAAAGATCCTGACCTTTGAAAAGGAATTTTCGGGGCAGAAGGGAAGATCGGCGTCCTAGACCAAGCATTAGGCCGCTAAAATAAAAATAGGAATATACATGCAAAATGATGATCAAAACAGATCAGGATTAGGTCTGTTGCGTTATATATGGACAGAGTGGATCTCGACCTTCGTCGTGCTGGTTTTACTTTTGCTCACTTTGATTATTGGCACCGGGGAAATGATTCACGGCCAGTTGCTGCGTATGGGCGAGCGTATTTACGGTGATCCGGCAACCGGAATGCAATATTCATTTCTAAGGGCTGAACCGACGCGGCCACAATGTGAACGCAATATCAATGTCGATCAGCGTGTTCAGCAGCAGATGAAAGCCGATGCAGCCGATGAATATGCTGATTTCTTCGGCGTGCGCTCGCAAGCGGATGTCCGGGCTGCGGTATTACAGGCACAGCAGGTTTGTGAAGAATCTTATCTGTTCTACGATAAAGCCATTCAACATGTCGAAGCACAACCGAGTATTCGGGCTTATCGGGCCTTTGAAACGTCTTTCTTTGGAATATTCAAGTTTGGCACTGAGAACCGGGCCTTGCTCTTGGTCATCATGGTGGTATTCGCTGCGATCAGTGCCACCCTAAAAACCCATCATATTGGTCTGCGTAGTCCAAGTACAGGTATCGATTTTAAAGTCTATTCGGTCGCCATGCTGCTGGGTAATGCTTTTCTGGCATTCTCATCCTACAGTCAATACCAGTCTGTGCTGAACTCGGGCGTACCGATGGGCGAGATGAAATACATCTACTGGCTGTGGATGATTCTGTTTAGCAGCTTAACCTTGATCAGTTTATATCAGGTGGTTAAACAACCAAAACCAACGCGTGAGGGCGGTAGTTTTGGTCTGGCCTTTTTGAGTGTGCCACTGTATGCCTATATGGCCATTATTACAGGAATAAATTTCACTTTCTTTATGGATTATCCAATGGGACAGGGGATTTATCTGGGGCAACTGGTCGAGTTTTCCAGTATTTTCCTGAATCTGGCCTTGTTTATCTGGGCCGGTATGTTGCTGAAACAGACCCGGGTCGTGGATATGTTCCTGAATATTCTGCGTCCATGGAATCTGGCCCCTGAAACCTTGACCTGGTTAATTCTGCTGGCCGCTGCCTTACCGACTGCCTATACCGGTGCATCAGGGATTTTCGTGATTGCCGCAGGTGCGATCATTTATAAGGAAGTCTGGAATGCAGGTGGACGCCGTCAGTTTGCACTGGCCGCCACTGCAATGTCCGGTTCACTGGGTGTGGTCTTACGTCCATGCTTGCTGATCGTCGTGGTAGCATCACTGAATAAAGAAGTAACTACTGATTTGCTCTATCACTATGGGATTTATGTCTTCCTGCTCAGCTCGACTTTATTCCTGGTAATTTCTTTATTCTTTGCAGAAAATAAATTCCGGATTGCCGCACCAACCATCGCAGCTCCTCAATCAGGTCGTGCCTTCCTTGCGATTATTCCTTATATCGTGATTTTTATTCTGATCTGGCTATTCTACAAATATGCTTTGTCGACAGACCTGAATGAATTTACCGCCCCTGTGATGATGCCGGTCATTCTGCTGATGATTGTCTTATATGATAAATTACGTCATGAACCGGCACCGTTGCCACCGGTCGGTCATTGGGATGAGACTTTGAATGCGACCTTACATTCGAGAAATACCCCTGAACTGGCGACAGCTGCTAGCGTGGCCAATGTAGAATATCGTGAAGCAGAGCATGCGGGGCAGCGAGATAAAGAATTGGCTGTTGATCATGGTGTAAGGCGTTCAAATGCTACAGAAATCCTGCGCAAGGTGGGTTTCTGGAAGTCAATGCATATCTCCACCAGTGAAACCGTGGGGCATATTGGTGCGCTGGTGATCCTGATGGCACTTTCTGTGAGTGTCGGTGGCTTGCTGGAACGTATGGAAATTATGGAAGCGTTTCCAACCGATATCAGCAGTACTATTCTGGTCATTTCCCTGATTGTCGGCTTGATGATTTTTGTCGGAATGATTATGGATCCGTTTGGTGCGGTGATTCTGATCTCGGCGACTGTTGCTCCAGTGGCTTATCAATACGGCATTCATCCGGTGCATTTCTGGATGATCACCCTGATTGGCTTTGAACTGGGCTATGTGACGCCACCGGTGGCACTGAACCATCTGTTGGCCAGACAATCCATTGGCAATGCCGAAGTGGCTGAAGCGGATGCAGAAGTACGCCATCTGTCTTTTTACTACCGTTATGAACGCTGGATTTTACCGGTGATTGTGCTGCTGCCTGCAATGCTGATCATCGCCTATGTGCCTTATGTCTTTAAGCTGTTCGGTTGGTATCCATAAAAGATATACACTAAAAAAGCACCTACGGGTGCTTTTTTAATTTAATCTGAATTCTTGGCTCAGATTTTAGATGAATTCAGGCGCTTTTGCAGGATTGGGCTACACAGCAGAATCGCGCAGAAAATCAACCCCAGCCCGATTAGGCTATAGAGGTCCGGAACTTCCTGCCAGAACAGAAATCCCCACATACCAGCAAAGAAAATTGCCACATAGTTGACCGGTCCAATTTGTCCTGCCGGAGCCAGCTTATATGCATTGGACATAAACAGTTGGCTAAAATTGGCCAGGATGCCGGCAGTAATCAGATAGCTGAGTTCTGTCAGAGTATAAGGCCGCCATAGCCAGAACATCGGAATCACTGAAATCAGGGTGCCAATAAAGCAGAAATAAAATACAATTTTTTCCGGAGACTCGGTTTTAGTCAGTGCCCGAACCGTGACAAAAGCCATCGCCGCTAGAAAACTCGCACTCAAACCAATGACCGACATCAGGTTAATTAAACCCGAATCCGGTTTGGCAACACAGAGTACCCCGATGAAACCAATTGCAGCGGCGACTAACATGCTTGCTGTTATTTTTTCCTTGAGAAATAGCCAGGCAATCAAAGGAATAAAAATCGGAGAAGAGTAGGTGAAGACCATGGCATTGGAGAGTTTTAAATGGGCAATGGCATAGAAAAAGCCGTACATGGCAGTCAGTCCGACCACTGCGCGCCAGGTGTGCATCCATAGTTTTTCAGTTTTGAAAAAACCAATGCCTTTATTGAAAATGAAGGGCAGGAAAATAAACAGCCCGACAAAATTGCGAAAGAAGACCACGGTGGCGTTATCAACCGTTGCCGAGGCATAACGGATACACACGCCCATGACTGAAAAGAGAAAAGCAGAGCAGGTCAGTAACAGAATGGCTTTAAGCAGATGCGGAGCGGTTGGGGCAGACATGGAAACAACTGAGCTAGAAGATCTGACGATATTCTAGCTGAAATACTGTCGAGATTTACTGGCTTTGAGCAAGTTGTGCTTCAAGTAACTTGATCTGTTCCTCTTTCAGTTGAATCAACTGGTCGGCATCGCTATGCTGCGCATCCAGTGTGGCTTTTTGTTCATTGAGCTGAACTTGGATGTCATCTAATTTAGCCACTTCTTCTTTGGCCAAACTGGCATTCTCCGGCACCGGTGCATCTAACAGCTGATCTGATACCAGTGCTTTAGCTTCGATCGCCTCAGCTGCTTTCGCTGCCGCTGTATCTTCTTCAGTTTTCGCCGCAGGTTTTGCTGCCGGAACAGCTGCGATATCTTCCTGATGTATGCGTTCCGCTTCACCGGAAGAGGCATTCAACCACTGATATAGCAATACCAATGCAACGACAGTAACTAAAGCCCCCATAATCCCCATTAAAAGTTTGGGGTTATTTCTTTGTTCTACTGACATAGCTTGAACCTTGATTTTTATTTTACTGAACGAGGTTTAAACTGAATCACGCCAATTTCATCTGGAACAGCTGGTGTTTCTGGTTGGTCAACATGTGTGGGACGATTTTCTTCATAACCACATTCAATACATTCGATCCATTCATCTTCACCAGAGGTCAGCATGACGACACGATCTAACGCCTGACATTTTGGACATTTTGCGCCTGCAATGAAACGACGTTTAATGGTCATCATACTCACCTTGTGATCAACTTAAAAAGCTAGTTTAAGCGTTTTTAGAGCGGTTCGTCCAACCTTGATGACGTAGCAATGCATCTATTTTTGGCTCGCGTCCGCGGAAATTGATAAATGCGTCAAGTGCTGTGTCTTTTCCGCCAACTGCGAGGATATTTTCCCGAAACTGTTTTCCAGTGGTGGTATTAAAAATCCCTTCATTTTCGAAACGGTCGAAGGCATCACTGGCCAAAACTTCGGCCCATTTATAGGAATAATATCCCGCTGCATAACCACCGGCAAAGATATGACTAAAGCTGTGCTGGAAACGGTTATAGTCGGTGGTGGGCAGAACTGCATATTTTTCACGAATTTCATTCAGTGTGGCCTGAACCTGTTCAGCATTTGAAGCCGGATTGGCACGGTGAATACTCAAGTCAAACAAGGCAAATTCAAGCTGACGCAGGGTTTGCATGCCGGATTGGAAGAAACGTGCATCGAGCAGGGCTTTGAGTAGGTCGGCCGGCAAAGATTCCTTGGTTTCAATATGTTCACTGAGCAGATTCAGACTGTCCTGATCCCAGGCCCAGAATTCCATAAACTGGCTTGGCAGCTCCACGGCATCCCAAGCCACGCCATGCGTACCTGCCACCGCGATATTGTCCACTTCAGTCAGCATGTGATGCAGGCCGTGACCAAATTCATGGAACAGGGTAATTACTTCATCATGCGTGAGCAGTGCAGGTCGGTTGCCAACAGGTGGAGTAAAGTTACCCACCATATAGCAGATCGGTTTTTGCAGGCCATCACGGGTCTGCATGCGCGAACGGAAACCGCTCATCCAGGCACCACCACGTTTGCCTTGACGCGCATACAGGTCAAAATAGAAACCGCCAATCACCTGACCTTGATCTTCCAGTTCGAAATAACGCGCCTCTGGATGCCAAACCGGCGCTTCACGTTCAATCACCTGAATGTCATACAGGCGATTGACAATACTGAACAGGCCTTGCAGGATTTTTGGTGCAGGGAAATAAGGTTTCAGCGCCTCCTGTGACAGGTTAAACTGCTGCATTTTCAGCTTCTCTGAATAATAGCTGCTGTCCCAAGGTTTCAGTTCATCAATACCATCTTCAGCGGCAATGGCTTTTAGTTCTGCAATTTCCTTGGTTGCTGGCGCACGGGCATGCTCTGCCAGATCACGCAAGAATTCATCTACTGCCTCTACACTTGGCGCCATTTTGCTGGCCAGAGACAATTCTGCATAATTGTTGAAGCCGAGCAGCTTGGCCATTTCCTGACGTAAGCTGAGGATTTCTTCAATTAAGGCGGTATTGTCAAATTCAGTCTGCTCGGACTGATCTGAAGCGCGCGTGGTATAGGCTTTATACAGCTCTTCACGCAGTTCACGATGTTCCGCATGGGTCATGATTGCCAGATAAGACGGGAAATCTAGCGTAGCGACCGGCTGATCCAGCTCGCGTTGCTGGCCATATTGTTTTAACAGCTCAATATTACTTTCAGAGAGACCCGCTAACTCATCTTCAGCTAATGGTCTGAAATAAGCCTGAGTTGCATCCAGCACATGGTTGGAGAAGTCCGAAGACAGTTGTGAGAGACGTGCAGAAATTTCCGCATAACGTTTCTTCGCTTCGCCTTCTAAGGCCACACCAGACAGTTTGAAGTCACGTAAGGCCAGTTTGATGGCACTTTGCTGGGCTGCAGGTAATTCATTAAAAATTGATGCATCATGAGCATGCTGATAAGTTTGATACAGCGCCGTATGTTGACCTAGTTGTGTATAGTATTCGCTCAGACCCGGTAATAAGGCTTGATAGACGTCACGGGTTTCGGCATTGTTCATCACGGCATTCAGATGCGATAACACGCCCCAGGATTCACTCATATTATTTTCGAGGGTATCGACCTGTTCCAGAATCTCAAGTTGGGCCTGAACCGAGTCTGGCGTGTCAGTCAGTTCATTTAAAAACTTTTGTCCGGCTTGAATGGTTGTTTCAATTTTTTCTTTGAGATCGGCCAGGGTAATCTGATCAAATTGTGGAACAGGCAAAGTTGCCTTTTCTAAAGTCATGTCGGTCTGCCAAATTAATTTTCTATATTCAGTCTAGATGTAGGGCCTTTGGTGGGGGAAATCAAGGTAGTTAAAGTTTTTTCTCTAGCTTTGTATTTAATATTTTGAAGCTGTTCAATAAATCCACCATCAGATCAGGGTAAGGCTTCTAGTTCATTTATATCGATGATGGAAATATCAGTGATTTGAGTTTTCCATAAGTTTAAAGGGTGCTGATACCAATACGTGACTTTCATGGTGATAGGATTATTATCTAAAGCCTCTCTGAGGCCGCCGGTCCCCAATCGTATATATAGCTCTGATTGGGTGGAAATACTTTGACTCCATGTTTGAAAATACCGCTATCAAAATAATCTTTTGAAGCATTTAATTTTTTAATTCCGAAGGCCCGTTTAGGAATGGGTTGATCACTCGATATTTGTACATTATAGGCAATGGATTTTCCTATATTCTTTATCTGTAGTTGAATGAAAGATTGCTTACCGTAATGCGGAAGAGCAAAAACTATAATTTGTGGTTGCTGATCAGATTTAAATACGGCATAAGTCACAAGCAAAGCCATTAAAGAAATGATCAAAGTAAAAATAGTTATGGTATTCATTCTTATAATTTTTCCTATTTTAATATTTTGATTATAAATAAAAAAGAGCGCCTTAGCGCTCTTTTTATACCGTCAAAAATTATTCAGTCTTGGCTTTTGCATTCGACTTTTTCTTTTTCACTTTGGTCTTTTTCTTTACTTTATCTTTAGCCTTTGCTTCAGGCTTTGCTGCAGATTTTTTAGCAGACTTGCTGTTGTAAGAGCTGGGTTCTCCTTTGGCTTTTTTGCGTCGTATGGGCTGTTCTCCATCGGCATTCAGGCTGGATTTAGACTCGCGCTCATTCTTGCTAAAAACCTCTTCTGTTGCTGCTGGACGTACTGCCGGTTTTTTCTCGCTCACGCGCGGCGCACGGGCACGGATCGCACGGCCGGCATGACTGAGCTGCTGTACCAGTTCAAAGTCGATCTTGCGCTCTTCCAGATTGACGCCAGCCACCTTGATCTTGACTTCATCGCCCAGACCAAAGACCTGACCACGATTCTGGCCGACCAGATTCTGGCTGACTTGATCAAAGACAAAGAAGTCATCGCCCAACTGGCTGACATGCACCATACCATCCACATACAGGTCTTTTAGCGTCACAAACAGGCCAAACTCTGCTGTCGCACTAATGATGCCAACAAATTCTTCGCCCAGATGCTGCTGCATATAATGACATTTCAACCAGGTCGTCACCGAGCGAGAGGCTTCATCGGCACGGCGTTCAGTGGCAGAGAAATGTGTTCCTGCTTCATCTAAAGCTCCACCTGAAAGCGGAGATGGCTTTTTATTTAAATGCGCTTTAATGGCACGATGCAATAACAGATCTGGATAACGTCGAATTGGCGAAGTGAAATGTGTGTACGCCTCATAAGCCAGACCGTAGTGCCCCGCATTGTTAGGGCCGTAATAAGCCTGCATCATGGAGCGTAATAACACCGCATGAATGCTTGGTGCATCTATGCGGTCTTTGGTCGCTTCAATCACCGCCTGATAATCTGCTTGGGTCGGTTGCTCCGGGAATTTCAAACCAAGCAGCTTGACGAAATCACGGACTTTTTGAATACGCGAGAACTCAGGTGGCTCATGTACGCGGTACAACATCGGAATTTCATTTTTCAATGCATATTCTGCGGCTGCCACGTTGGCCAGCAACATACATTCTTCAATCAGCTTATGCGCATCATTACGGCTACGCGGCAAAATCTCTTTAATTCCGCCCAGCTCATCAAAAGTCATATACGTTTCAACGGTTTCAAATTCCATGGCATGGCGTTCAGCACGTAAGCCTTTCAGAACCTGATAGAGTTGGAACAGGGTGTTGATCGACTTGCGAACTTCGCGATCTTCGGTAATGGCCTGACTGTCGCCTTCCAGATATTGGGCGACCTGATCATAAGTCAAACGTGCTTTAGAGTGCATCACGGATGGATAGAACTCAAAACCGGTAACACGACCGGCACGTGACAGTTTTAAATCACAGACCATACAGAGACGATCAACAGCCGGATTTAAAGAACACAAGCCATTCGACAAGGCTTCAGGCAGCATTGGTAAAACAAAGTGCGGGAAGTAGACAGAAGTTCCGCGTTCCTGAGCTTCATCGTCCAGTGGTTTGCCTGTACGTACATAATGACTGACATCGGCAATCGCTACGACCACGCGATAGCCACCGCCCGGACGTTTTTCAGCATATACTGCATCATCAAAGTCACGTGCATCTTCACCATCAATGGTGACCAAAGCTAAATCACGCAGATCCACACGACCTTCACGGTCTTTTTCTGTTGGTTCTTTAAAGCTTTCTGCATCCTGAATCACTTCTTCCGGGAATTCATACGGTAAACCATATTCTAAAATGGTTTGTGGAATGATGATTTCGGTATCGGCTTTATCTGCCATGGACTGGACAATATGACCGGTCGCAAATTCTTCACGGGTCGGATAAGTATCAATCGCCACGCGAATCGAATCACCCAGATTGACTTGCGCATGTTCAATCAGTTCTTTTTCAAGAGTAATCGGCTGATGCGCATTTGGGCTAGCAGGTTGAACAAAGTATTCACCTTCATATAGGGAAACTTTACCAATGATCTGCTTAACGCGGTGCTGCACAACTTCAGTCACATAACCCCAGGCTTTACCTTTACGGTCTACTGAAGTTTGACGTACTTTGACACGGTCGCCATTAAAGACCAGCCGTAGTTCACGCTCAGCCAGTAAGAGATCGTCCTGGCCAGAAATGTTGGCAGTTCCCATCCCGCGGGAATTGATATAAACCGTCGCTTCGGATTCAGGCTGCTCGACGGCAATCTGGAATTTATAACCATCTTTCATCAATTGCCCGTCACGCACCATCGCAATTAAACGATGGCTGAGAGCATCAATACTTTTTTGATCTGCGATTTCGAAATGTTCTACCAGGTCGGCATGAGACTGGGCATTATTTTTTTCTATGGTTTCTAAAATTAGCGTACGGCTTGGGATAGGGTTGTCATAACGTTCGGCTTCAGCTTTTGCTTCAGGATCGACCCAGTTTTTCATCATGTCTTTAAATTTATCTTAGGAGATAGGTTTAGCATAAAACATGTGTGCGCAGACTGCACGTAAATGATTGCAATAATCCATTTAAGTTTTCAATTTTCTGTTCATTTTAGATAACTGGAAATTTATTCGGTTTTTTGAGCAGGAAAATGTACGAAAAATCGCTGAATTGCTTAAAAAGTATTTAAACGAGCAAAAATATGCACTTTTTTTCGATGCTGCGCTTGCAGTGCCATGCCGAAATTTGTATTATGGCCGCACGTTACGGTGAGATGGGTGAGTGGCTGAAACCACGTCCCTGCTAAGGACGCATACGGGTAACTGTATCGAGGGTTCGAATCCCTCTCTCACCGCCACGCTTACTTATGTCGCGCGCTCATAGCTCAGCTGGATAGAGCACTTGGCTACGAACTAAGGGGTCGGGAGTTCGAATCTCTCTGAGCGCACCAAGTAAGTTAAGCATAAAAACGTATTGCCAACCTAGGCACACAAGTTACGCGCTCATAGCTCAGCTGGATAGAGCACTTGGCTACGAACTAAGGGGTCGGGAGTTCGAATCTCTCTGAGCGCACCAACTTTAACAATCAACCGCTTTCATAGCGGTTTTTTTGTGCCTGAAATTTGGGGACATCTTTCTCGGTATTTGCTGTGTACTTTTCATCAGGATGAAATGGAGCTTGTCGCCACATTGAATGCAGCGTCAAAGTCCGGATGGTATTAATTGTTTTTAGCTCTAAATGTGCAGAAATTCTCACAGAAAACTGTAAATACTGCTGTATCGTTTAATTACTATACATTCGGTTGTGCTTTTATTAAAAAACACTTAACAAGCCTTAAAAAATCCGTATAATGCACCCCATCAAGACGTCGCGCTCATAGCTCAGCTGGATAGAGCACTTGGCTACGAACTAAGGGGTCGGGAGTTCGAATCTCTCTGAGCGCACCAATCTTGATAAGAATTCTGAAAAAACCGCACATTGATGCGGTTTTTTTACGTCTGTAATATTTAACGCTTTTTCATATAAAAAACCAATAACTACCGATTCGTTGATTATCTTAATTTTTGCTGTACCTTGAGTGCATAGACGGTATTGCCACCCACCGCAGGTAATACATCGTGATAGGGCAGACTGCGCATGGCCCTTAATAAAAACGGTGCCTGATCATGAATCTTCATGCTGCTGGTGATTTGGAACAGATTACCTTGTGATTGCGGCAATAGCTTCATGCTGCCTTTGACAAACTTTAAGTCGCCACCATTGGCATTGAACTGATTCTGCAAGGGATCGGGCTGGTAAAAACGCATCTTGAAGTTAAATGGAATCTGAATCACGCCTAAGCCCACTGAAACTTTATAGTTGGCATCTACACTTTGGGTATTGATCGGGTTAAGTTCGACTTTCTTGATCTGGCGCGGGAAAAGCTGTTGACTGGCTTGTGCAGCCAACCACGGTCGTAGCTTGTCTACCGAATGCGGAAAGTATTGATAGGTACTGCTAAATCTCAAATTTTCTGACGCTTTTCCTTCTTTAATCTGATAGCTGGGCAAAATAAAACTGACTGGTTGGCCGGATTTTTGACTAAGCTGGGCAATCTTCTGTAGCTGTTGTGAATTAAATTTCAGTTGTGGAGTCGGGGCGGTGAGTGTTGTGGCATGACTGGTTTTAAAACGCTGTTGCAGTGCTTCGAGTAGAAATGCGTTGGTACCGGGAGGAATGCCAAGTTTGGCTTCAGGCAGGGCATTGAGAATTTTACTGAATAGAAAACCTTTAGGCTGGTTCAGGTCGCCCCACTGGGTCACTGTCACCAGAGTTCTGTGCGGATCAAGCGCGAACCATTCCAGTTTTCCCGCGCCATAAGGAATGGGTGCATCAATAATTAAAGTGCTGATGCTGTTATTGCCCAGATGATGCTGCATCACCACGGTTTCTTTGAAGTTCAATATCGGAATTGGTGTGGGGATATGCACCTGATATTTGACCTGCTGAATCGAACCTTGCTGTTCTAGAATTTTGGCTGACTTTAAAGTCGGAAACAGGCCAACATAATCCGGATAATGCTGTAGCAATTTCTCGACCTGTGTTTCAGCCACAGGCAAAACCACGGCGGCACTATAAAATTGTACCTTGCTGGTGGCCTTACTGTTTAAGGTAGGAAGCTGGGTTTTAGTCACCGGATGCGCATAAATCAGAATCCTTTCGCCTGTTAATTCTGCCAATTGTTGGGCATTGCCCGGATAAGCACTCAGGCTACTGGGTAATTCTGCATCCCAGGGAATGATCTTGGCCAGTGATAGAGTAGACAGACCCGAACAGATACCGATTGCAATACATTGCTTGAATCCTTTCATTCAACATCCTGTTGCATATTTTTTGTTTTAATTGCTGTTTATTTAAAACTAAATACACGTTTTTCCAAAGCAAAGTTATGTAATTGATGCGTCAGGCCATAAGCATTGTGCATATTTTGCTATAGTATTGGGCAAGATTTTATTTTTTTGATGTGATGCTATGACTGAGTCAGCACCGACTTTATCGACCCGTTATTTTCTGACTTTAGAAGAATCTCAGGATGGTTTTGCCTTGGCGACTTTTGGCAAAAAGCAGATTTCACGTTTTCTGACGCCTCTGGTCAGTATCGGGATTATCCTTTGGGGCTTTTCGATGGGCTTTGACGGGGTAGGACGCTATTACGTGGCTTTGGGGGCATTCTTCCTGATCCTGCAAGGCATCATGCGTTACTGGTTTCTGCCGATGATGTTTAAACGCCAGTTCGTCAAATATCAGTTTGGTAAGAGTGAACAAGGCCTTGATCTGTATCAGGACTATGCGGAGATTTTTAATAATGAGCGTAGCAAGCTGGTAGCGTATAGTGAAGTGCAGAGTTTTGCTGCCGGCAAACTGACCTATATGCTGGAACTGAAAAACCGTACCGTCATCATTGTGCCAAAACGTGCCTTTAAAGATGCGACTGAGCAAAACATTTTTGAGAATGCATTTAAAAAATAATCCAGAGATCGATATAAAGACAAATAAAGGAAAGTTTTGATCATGAGTACACGCCCATCCAAAATTGTCTGCGTTGGTCGCAGTTATGCCGATCATGCCAAAGAACTCGGAAATGCGATCCCTGATCGTCCGGTCTTATTTATTAAGCCACCGAGTGCCTTAGGCTCGCTCGATGCAGGGATTGAATGGAATCCGGAGTGGGGCAACTGCCACTATGAATGTGAACTCAGTTTGCGTATTGACCGGACTTTAAGCAAAGAAAATGATCCTGTAAAAGCACTGCAAGCGGTGGGTGCGGTGACTTTAGGTCTGGACTTGACCCTGCGTGACTTGCAGGATGAACTCAAGAAAAAAGGCCAGCCTTGGGAACGTGCCAAAGCCTTTGATGGTTCGTGTCTGTTGTCAGACTGGATTCCTGTGAATGATGTGGTCGCGGACTGGCAAGATGTGCATTACACTTTGGAGGTGAATGAAGAACTGCGTCAAAAAGGCGATACCGCTTTATTGATTTTTGATATCGCGACTTTACTGGCAGATATTAGCCAGGTATTCACTTTAGAAGAAGGTGATGTGGTGATGACGGGTACACCCGCAGGTGTGGCGGCATTGCATGCAGGCGATCAGTTAAAAATGATCCTGAAAGGCCAGTCTCAGGATTATATCTGGACGACTTGGGTTAAATAAGCTGAACGGTTTATTTTTTGATTGAAAGGACTGCGAACGCAGTCCTTTTTTATCGAGTTTTAAAATATTTACAGCGCTGGCAAAATAATAGAAAAGTATTGTTTTACCGCAGAGAAGATTATAGTGGGCACTTTAAAGCGGTCACAGGAGTAGGGGTGAAGCAACGTCAGGCGCTAGATGCCAAAGCATCTGCCATCATGTTTGTATTATGTATGTTGTGGGGCTACAACAGGTCGTGCTGAAATGGGCGGCCAGTGATATTTCAGTCTTGATGCAAATTGCCTTGCGTTCAGCCTTGTCTGCGATCATGGTGTATCCCCTGATTCAGCAGAGCGTGCGCCGTCAGCTTTTGAGCACCCGCTATTTGCCTGCAGGATTGCTGGTCGGAATACTGTTCGCAACCGAATTTCATCTGATTGGGGAAGCACTACGCTATACCTCAGCTTCGCATACCATTGTTTTGCTTTATACTGCGCCGATTTTTGTCGCATTGGGTCTGCACTGGAAATTGCCGGCAGAGCGTTTGTCGCGTGTGCAATGGGGCGGTATCTTCGTGGCATTTAGCGGGATTGTGGTCAGTTTTTTACTCAGACCACAGACAAGCTCTACTTTACAAACCGATGCTTTGTGGGGAGATTTTCTGGCCTTACTCGGAGGTATATTCTGGGCAGCCACCACTGTCAGTGTACGTCTGAGCCGACTGGCTGAAGCACCTGCCACCCAGACCTTATTCTATCAATTATTGATGGGCGGCATATTATTGCTACCTTTGGCTTTTTTTAGTGGGCAAGCGACCATTCAATGGACGACCCTGTCTATTTCCAGTCTGATCTTTCATACCGTGCTGATTTCCTTTGCCAGTTATTTGATCTGGTTCTGGATGCTGAAACATTATCTGGCTTCACGTTTGGGCGTATTTTCTTTTTTAACGCCTGTATTTGGCATGCTGTTTGGGGTGTTGATTCTGGATGAACAGATCGAACTGAATTTTATTATTGGAACCTGTATGGTCATGCTGGGCGTGATTCTGGTGAGCTTGCAGGGATGGCTGAAAAAACCGAATACAACGAATAATCCTCAAGAGCAAACATGAACGTCTTGTCGATGAAACTGGCCACCTGGATTGGCCTGTCTTCCATTCTGATCTGGGCCAGTCTGGTGGCTGTGGTCAAATTGATTACCGAATCTACCAGTCCGGTGCAGGGGATTGCCCTGATTTACACTTTTAGTAGTCTGGCGATTCTGGCATTGATTGGATTTCCTAAAATCAGGCAAATGTCCAAGCGCTATCTATTGGGGTGTGGGGCTTTGTTCGTTGCTTATGAAATTCTATTTCTTGTTGCAGTTGCCTGGTCGGATCACCGTGAACAGGTGATGCTGATTGCGATGATCAATTATCTCTGGCCACCCTTGATGATTGTCTTTTCGATATTTGCCCGGCAATTGCAGGCGCGTCTTTGGGTCATTCCAGGATTTTTGCTTGCTGTAGTCGGTCTGATGTTGGTGGTCAATCCTGAAATTACCAATCTATCGAAACTTATGCAGGTTTTAGCTGAAAATCCTTGGGCTTATGGCTTTGCTTTTATCGGTGCCTTGTTATGGCCATGTTATTGCATTCTGACCAGAAAATATGGTCGTGGACAAAACGGCGTACCGATTTTTTTTGTGGTCGCCGTCATTGCGTTATGGGGCTTACATCTGGGCTTGGATGAGCCTTTCAGGATGCCTTCATTGAAGCTCTGGCTGGAAATCGCCATAGTAGGCAGTCTGATCGGGATTGCTTATAGTAACTGGAATCAGAGCATGCAGTACGGCAATATCAAGGTACTGATTTTGGCCACCTATTTTATGCCAATTCTGTCTTCAGTTATGTCGATGCTGATTCTGGATATTCGACCCGAGCTGAGTTTTTGGATTGGTACTGCTTTGGTGACCGCAGGTGCGATCGTCTGCTGGAAGTCTACGCAAACAACTTAAAAAAATCCTCTCAAGCGAGAGGATTTAGGATTATTTATTCCGGAACAATTCGGAAAGTGGAAAACTCAGCTTTTCTTCCAGATATTGATCGGTTTCCTGTAGCTTAGGCGAGAATTTCTGCATCCAGATTTCCTCGGTATGTGCCTCGGTGAAGTGATGCTTACGTGGCAATGGATAAGGAAGTTGCAGATAAAAGTCCCAAAAACTCACCTGATCCAGATCACGTACCAAGACATATTCATTGTCATCGGTACGTTTGATCAGATTTTGTTTTTCAAACATGCTCACATAGTTTGGCCAGCGACCAATTTCATCACGACCCAAAGCATCTAATGCTTCTGCTTCACTAATGCTCTCACCAGTTTTTTGCTTTTTATGAAACAGCTCTAATAGATCCAGCAGCATGATGATTGGGTGACGTTTATGATCCTGGCCAGATTCAAAGGCCGTCAGGGCATAACTGATCTCAACGCCGAGTAAGACAATATTCCAGGATAAATAAATCCACAGTAGAAAGATCGGCACAGCGGCAAATGCACCATAGACAATCTCATAACTGGTAAAGTTTGACATCACAAAACCGAACAGGTTTTTAAGCAGCTCAAACACCACTGCACTAAACAGGCCGGCAATAAATGCAGACTTGAGTGGCACACTGCGATTGGGGATGGTCCAGTTGAGAATGAAAAATCCGAGTACGGTCAGAGAAAAAGAAATGGCCCAGAGGACAAAAGCACCATTAAGTTCATACCCGGCAAAGTTATTGCTGAGGACACTCATGGAAGCCACGGTTGATGAAATGACGAAGGCACTACCCAGTAAAATCGGTCCCAGCGAAATGATAGTCCAGTAGCGCATAAACCCGATGATTCCACCTCGGGTCTGAGTCACTCGCCAAATTCGGTTAAAGGCCGTTTCGATACTGGTGAGCATCAATACGGTCGTAATAAATAAAAACAGGATACCAATCACGGTTAAATTACTGGATTTATCGGTAAAGGCATTCAGCGCTTTATCAAAGGCAATCGTGGTTTTGGGTAGAAAGTTACTGTAGATCAGCTGTTGCAATTGTTGTCGTGCAGGCTCTAAGGCTTTAATCGATGAAATAATGACCAAGAAAACCGTCAACATCGGCACGACTGCGAAAAGCGTAGTATAGGTCAGAGAACCGGCTTGCTCACGACAACGGTCTGCTTCAAAGCGTCGAAGTACGAATAAAATAAACTGAAACCAGTGTTTCTCATAAAAGGGTAACTTTTTTAAATACTCAACAATCATGTGCATCCAATCTCAATTTTTTTAATCATCATGAATTTTCATCCATTAGCTTAACCAAAAAAGTTACAGAATATCGTATAGTTTTATTTTTTTAAGTAATGAATAAGAAGCCTCATGCAACCTTATATTCTTGTTTTATATTACAGCAAATATGGCTCAACGAAAGAAATGGCACATCTGATAGCCAATGGCGTTGAATCGGCAGGAATGGCGGTAAAAATTCGGACTGTCCCGAATATTTCTAGCGTCGTAACCATAGCCGAGCCGAGTATCCCGGCAGAAGGGGATATTTATTGCAGTTTAGAGGATTTGGCCCAGTGTTCTGGCTTGGCCTTAGGTTCACCGACCCGTTTTGGCAATATGGCCTCAGAAATGAAATACTTTTGGGATCAGACCACCAGTCTATGGCTGAATGGCGCGTTGCATGGTAAGCCGGCTTGTGTCTTTACCGCATCGGGCTCCATGCATGGCGGACAGGAAAGTACCTTGTTGACTATGCTGCCACCATTATTCCACCACGGTATGATGATTATGGGGCTCAGTAATGCTACAGCTGCCTTGTCCAATACCAAGACTGGCGGTACGCCGTACGGTGCCAGTCATGTCAGTGGCCCACGGCATGATCAGGGTTTAAGCCCAGATGAAAAAGTTTTGTGCGAAGTACAGGGCAAACGACTGGCTGAAGTGGCTTTAAAACTCAATCAGTCTTAAGCATTAACTCACAAGGAAATGAAGAACTCACTCACTTCATTTCCTTCATGATATTAATCTTCTTTTTGATCTTTTTGATCTTTTTGATCTTTTTGATCTTTTTGATCTTTTTGATCTTTTTGATCTTTTTGATCTTTTTGATCTTTTTGATCTTTTTGATCTTTTTGATCTTTTTGATCTTTTTGATCTTTTTGAATAAATCTATGTTTGCATTTTAAACATTGATAATCCAAGAATAAATTACGGTCGACGGAAATCCCGGCTTTTTTGCCGAGGAAATTCCCTATTACGCCACCGGTAATGCCAACACTGATTGCCCCGACAAAAGTACCCACTGTCCCACCTAAAATTACACCTAAGGGGCCAGCAACAGTACCAATCGCTGCGCCAACGGATGCGCCAGAAGCAGCACCACCGACTGTACCCGCAGTAGCACCTGCCGAGCTCATGAGAATGCCACCAATTTTCTTTAAATTCTGTTCGTGATCACGCTGTTCGATGTCAGTGGAACCACATTTAGGACATTGCATAGGTTTTTCCATCAAGGATTGGTATTCACTTGTTTTAAGTTTATGGAGGAGATGCAATTTTCTCTAGATCAGCAGCTCTTCATAATATGCTGCAACAGCATATATACATGCTGAATCCTGAGGTCAGGAGCATTTCCTACCTTCCTGATTCTAGTTGAATTAACGCTCAAACATTGTATTTCAGCTGTAAATATATTTATTTTTATCTGCGTGAGTCATTTTTGAATTATTTCGATCATGCAGGACACTATAAGATTTTGGAGGTTTTTCTTCCTCAGTACTCTATCTATACACAGGCCTGATTGGCCATTTCTTTATATTCAAAGCAGCTGACGGTTTGCTGGCTGCTCTCAAAAGCTTGCAAACAGAAAGGATTCATTAAAGCTATTTGGCATTTTTTATCAAAAAAACAGCTTAAAATCGGCATTTTTTTATAAGTGGTTTTCATTCTCATTGATTAATTGTATTTTTAATAAAGTGTGATATTTATTATTATTAATGAGAAGTTCTAATAAAATAAAAATTTACAGATTTTTAAAATTAAAATAAATAATAATTTGGGTCGTGATTAGATAATTTATTTATTATTGATAAGATAAAAAATATATTATTTTAATCAAGTTTTTTAGATGATTATTATATTCATATATTTTCGATATAATGATTTCTTACAAATCAAAAAATATAACAAAAATAATTATTATAAATAAAAACAAATATATGGGTTTTTTAATCAATATAAATAAATATGTGAATAATGCTGGGTTCTACTTTTCATTTTTTTATGTGATTTAATATTTTTCAGATAAATTTAATCTTACTCAACCCAAGAATTAAATAAATATCTTAGATCAGAGGATATTAAGATTATGAGAATATTAGTCATCAATCTGGGTTTATTATGTTTTTGTTTTTTAAACAATGCTTATGCCACATCTGATGAGTGGACGCAGCGTTGGAAATCATCAAGTGCCCGCTCCAATGAAAATCTAGTTCAAGCCAATCTGATCGAGCTCAAGGAGTCCGATTATTATTCTGGATTAGGTAGAACCACTATTTACAGTACCTCAACCACCTCTATAGGTACCGTAAATACACCCACCAACAATATCAATGTCGAAGGTTCAGACAACAACATCGATATTTCGAGTGAATTACTCAATGAAGCACCTGTCAATTCAAATACCAATCAAAACGCTCAGCGCTGTCCTAATTTAAGTACTCAATCAGGAGAGTCGCTATGCTGAATTTCTCCTTAACCCGAAAATATATATTTTCTCTGAGTATTCCTGTTTTTTTTAGCTCGTTTCTAACAGGTTGTACAGGTTTAGCTCCCTCAAACAAGAAAGCAGTTAGTCTGGTGCAAGGACCACCCATTACCGATATTTTTACCCCTTTTGATATGGCGCTCTCCTGCCTCAAAGGGCAACTGCGTAGTGATGTGAGTTTTTCTGTTGGCGCGATTCTGGATCAAACCGGTAAAGACGTAGTCACCAATGGCGGAAGTGGCAAAATGGTGACCCAGGGTGCGGGAGATATGGTGCAGTCTGCCTTGTTTCAGGCGGGCGTCAGTTTAATGAACCGACGTGACCCCCGTATTATCGAAAGTGAAGCCAAGTGGGGGATTCGTGATCCAAGGCAAATTCAGGCCTCCGATTATTATGTCACCGGCAGTATTAACAGTCTGGATTTTATTCCGGGTGGGGGTTTTGACATGCAAATTGCCGGAGTTGGCCCAAATTACAGTCAAACCCGTATTATGGTCGGTTTGGATTTATCTCTGACCGATACCCGCAGCAGTAAAGTGGTGGGTAATGTTTCCTTGCAAAAGCAGATTGCTGCACAGGATTATGGTCTGAGTGCAGGCAGGTTCGCGGGTCGTACACTGTTAAATATTCAAATTGGCAAGGGAGAACGAGAGGCGACTAATTTTGCCTTACGCCAAATGTTGAACCTGGCCACTTTTGAATTACTCAGTCAGGTCGTGCCACCGGCAGTGTTTGCAAGTTGCCGTGCGGAAATTCCACCTGAATTTGGTCGCTTAGATCTCACTCGCAGTTCTGTTGCCTTGCATAAATATAAGAAAAATCAGCAACAAATCAGTACCGATTCCAGCAACCCTGTTCAGGAATCGGCCTCACGTCAGGCAGATTCATCCAATGAAAAAAACAAGTCGACCAATTCACCCAGCAAAGATATCAAGCCGCCTAAGCAGAAAGAATCTGAGGTGATTCAGAATCCTGAAGCCGAGCCTGAAATGAGCAAACAGGAACTGATTAAATATATTAGTAAGACTAAGCGCCCATCCCCTACAAGCAAAATAAATGACAAAAAAGATAGTCAAGAAAAAGCTGACAAAGAACAAGCTGAGGAGAAGTCATCCAGTTTATGGGATGCCAATCCAGAGGTAGTAGAGAATTACTGGTCAAATACTCAACGTGATTAAAAAGATTTGAAAATGGGCTCGCTCCCATTGTCAGAAGAAGTACTTAGCGAGAGGTACTTCAAAATAACAGTAGGAAGAACAATGATGAAAAACACGATCAAAACAGTCGCATTATCCGTCGCCTTTCTGTCTAGTGCGGGGATGGCATATGCTCAAGAAACCAATGTGGAAGTAGATACCGGTTTACAAGCTACTCTGGATTCTATTTCTCAGCAGGTTGAAAATGGTTCTGCGCTGAATCTGGCAGTGAATACAGGTGATGTTGATGCAAGCGTTGATTTAGAAGCACTTGCAGGAGCAGTAAGAGAAGTACCAGATGCGATTAGTTCAATTGAAGGGACAATTGAAACTACTGCAATTGGTGCAGCGAACACAGGTAGTATCACGATTGAGCAAGGCAGCTTCAATCAGGTGATATCAGACGTATCAGATGAAACATATGACTATGATTTCAGTCAAGTCACTAGTGCAACGAATAATTCTGAAACCTTAGAAGAGTTATCCGAGGTTGCGGATAGTTCAGATCTATCGGAAGTTGTAAGTTCATCACTGTCTACCAACTATAGTGAGCAGATCAATGAAACTTTAAGCAATTATAGTGTAGCGAACATTGCCTATAATGCGGGTACCATTGATGCCTCTGTCAATGCGATTGCAGAAGGAACTCAAACTGCTATTAACAATAGCATCACAACTACCGCTATCGGTGCTGTAAATAGCGGCAGTATTACTGTGACGGTTAAATAAACTCTTGTTCAAGGTGAACAGAGGTCTAATTATTTGCAGATAGTTAGACCTCTTTATCTTATAATAAAATTGCTATAACTGGTTGTTTATTCATCGGATAGAAAAATTATTTATTTTATGACACGATCTATTTTAGAGGTTTAATCACTTCGAATTTAAAAGTAAGCCATTTATCTAGGATCAAGTCAGGAATCATGAATAACACATTAGATTGAACTAGAGTCGAGCTTTGAATATTTTTAATTTATTTCATCAGATAGACAAAATAAAAAAGAGCGCATAAGCGCTCTTTTAAAATTGATTGTCGAGCTTAGTCGCGAACAAATTCAACTGTGCCATTTGCCAAAGATTTTACGCGTGCCAGTGACTCCACACGGTAGCCTTTTTCAAGCAGCAAGTCGCGACCAGGCTGGAATGATTTTTCAATCACAATACCAATACCGACCACTTCTGCGTTTGCCTGATGAATCAGATCGGCCAGACCCAGCGCCGCCTGACCATTCGCCAGGAAGTCATCAATCACTAAAACCTTGTCGGTTGAGCTGATGTGTTTATTTGAAATCGCGATGGTGCTTTCAGTTTGTTTGGTAAATGAAAACACTTTAGAGCGGTATAAATCATCTTTCAGGGTCAAAGACTGGTATTTACGTGCAAAGATGACAGGTACACCAAGTTCTAAACCTGCCATCACTGCAGGTGCAATACCTGATGCTTCAATCGTAATAATTTTGGTGATACCAGCATCCTTAAACAGACGCGCAAATTCTTGACCAATTAATTGCATCATGACTGGGTCAATCTGGTGGTTTAAGAAAGAATCCACTTTCAAAACTTCTTCAGAGAGAACGATGCCTTCGGCCAAGATTTTCTGTTCTAGTGCATGCACGGGAGAATCCTCAAGAGCAGGTGCTTTTTCAAGCAAAAGCGTATTGTAAAAAGCACCCGGAAAAAATCAAGTGAAATTCGCCAAAATCTTAGTTGCTTGCACCTTTATAGTCAGTTAATAGCAAACCATAAGAGGTTTTCTTGTCTACATGCGAAACCTTGACTGGCAGATAGTCAAGTTTCGGTGCCAGCCAGAAGATGGTTTCACGACCCGGCTTGCTATGCTTCATCACCACCTTGATGGTATTAAAAGAACCATATTTGGTACTGACCGTTTCTGAACCTTGTCGAACAAACTTACGGCCTTCGACCTCTTTAGCATCAGCAAGATAATAATTCGATTTTAAGCCACCATTTTTTAGATCTTCACGAATTTGTAATTCCGCATTCAGTTCATCCAGAACATCGGCTCTCCAGGCAAAAGAACGCTTTTCATCATCTTTTCTGGTATTGATGGTTTTGCTGGAAGGATTAAAGTTAATACTCATGGTGTTGTTATGCACCAGGATTTTACTGCTACGACTGAAACTGCTGGAGCCAATCTTGCCGTTATTAAAGGTGAAACGGCTGGTTTCAGTTGCTGAAGCAATACCACCGGCTTTTGCAGCAAAGACGTAAGTCCAGTTATTGCCGGATTTACTCAGAGTACGGGTGGCAGAACCCATATTCTTGCCATTATAGCTAAATTGATAATTGGCTTGGAAAGGCGTCATGGCAAAAGCCTGGCTAGAAATACCAGTCAACAGTATTGCACCGCTTAGACCTGTGGTCATCGCTAAAGTCTTAAATACAGTCTTCACCATTAGTCATTTTCCTATATTGGTTAAACGGGCAAAATATCTTACTTGTTGTAGCTTTTATTCTTTAGGCAAAATATGGAAATTTAAGGGATATTTCTAGCAAAAATGTATCTTTCATGTAGTTTTTTTCAACAAAAGTTCAAAAAACGAGATTGAATAGTATTCAAGACGGATCTTTCTGTTTGATCGGGGTCACCAGGTTATCGTCCATTTCGTCTTCATCCCAATTTTCCTCTCTGTCTTGAGAAAGTTTCCTAAACAGGGCTGCCAGATTCACATTACCAATCACCACCAGTTCAGCTTCGCGAAGCACTGCATGATTCACATGAACTTTTCCTAGAGTGTCAATAATCGAACGGTTTTTGCCTAACCAGCGGTTCAAGTCCAGATACAGCAAGTCATCAATGACTTTAATAACGCCAAGTTTTTCCAGAATCATGCCCAATGGATCTTTGTTCAAGATGCGTTGATAGAAGAACAGGGCAAAACGCACCCCAAGCTTATACAACAGATTTGGATATTTGGCGTCAATAAGCTGTGTATCACTGATTTGCTCGAATACAATCAGCTGGGTGGTCTTATTCAGTTCCATCTGAACCAGCTTCAAGTCTACCGACAAAGTGATATTCAAGCCTTTATAGTCTAGTGTCGCGTAGAGACGCAGCCAGTCTTCATGCAGGTCTGCGTGTAAGTCTTTCAGTGCATCGACATTGTCAGTGACAAAGCGTTGAAAAGTTGCATTTAAGAAGACTTGCGATAAAGGGAATTCACGCTCATCCTCAATAAATCCTTCCGCCCTCTGATACACTTGGCGGATTCGGTTGGAAATATTGGAAATTAGCGTTTGCATATTGAAGCATCCTAGCAACTTTATTTTTGACTCGAAGTGTATCTTGTCGAATTGTATGAAAAATACAAGTATTCAAGCTTGAATTTTAGCAAAATAAATAGCACCATTTTTATAGTTTTAGTTATGTAACGTTGAAGATTTGATGGATTTGGCATTTTTAAAATAGAAATGCCCAATTTGTTTATTTTTAATCTTTAAAATACTTTTTTGGGGAACTGAACTCAGGACTGAGTTTGGGTAATGTGATAAGCAATGATATTAATGCCTCTGGTCAGAACCTGGTGGAAAGATCCTGTGTTTAGCAGTGCCGTGCTCACCGCAGGCATTCTGCATTTGATCGTATTGACACTGGAATTTGGTATGCCGCAAGATCGGGAGACCAGCACCAAAGAAATTGCAGTCAGCTTGCGACAAACAGATGAAAAAATTGAACACGCTGATTTTCTGGCCCAGACAGACCAGCAAGGGTCTGGCAAGTTTCGAGAAGCGCATCGGATGTCGAGTGATATGCCATCTCCTTTGTTAGAGCAGAAGGCAGGGGAAGAACAACAAGAAAGTCCGGATCTGCTGCAACAGAAACAGGAACTCAGTTTTGAAGAAAAAGTGCTGATGACCACCTTGAGCTGGCAAAAACAGGCAGAAGAAAATCAGCGTAAAAAAATGCAGGAGCAGTTACAAAGCCAGTTTCAGGCCAAAGCAGCCATGGTGGTCAGTCTGGAAGCGCAATATTTACAGCGTCAGCAAAATTTTAGTCGTCAGCAAAAAATTAAAACTGTGGATGGTATTCAATCCAAGCAGGATGTCTCCGCAGCCTATCTGGAAAAGTTCCGTCAGAAAGTAGAGTTTTATGGCAATCAGTATTATCCGGAAGCTGCCAAGCAGCAGAATCTGGCAGGTGAAGTTCGTCTGATGGTGATCCTGAATCAGAATGGAGGGATTCGTGCCATCCGATTAATTGACAGTTCAGGACATGCCATGCTGGATGAGGCTGCGAAATCTTCTGTACGTAAAGCGGCGCCATTTGGTGCGTTTGATGCCAAAATGAAGGAAATTTCTGAATTGCGGATTATCCGAACCTGGCGTTTTGATCCGGCTGAAGCAGAGTTTGAAGTACGTTAATTCATTCTAGTTCTCTCTCCCTTTGGGAGAGAGTTAGAGAGGGGTTTTAACAGGTATTAGAACCTCTCCCTTGCGAACTCAGAATATATTCTGAGGATTCTCATCTCCTAGAGGAAGAGCGAATATAAAGCATTAAAAAAGCGAGCCTCAGCTCGCTTCCTTCATTTTCTTTTAAATCTTAATCTCGTTCCAGATAAGGATTTTCAAAACCCAGCTTGGCCAGAATTTCAATTTCGATGCCTTCCATTTCTTCCGCATCTTCATCTGATGTTTCATGATCATAACCCATTAAATGCAAGGTGCCATGCACCAGCATATGGGTGAAATGCGTCAACGGCGCTTTTTGCTGCTCAAGCGCTTCAGCAAGTACCACAGGAATACAGATCACCAGATCGCCAATGGGAAAGGCATCCAGAAATTGCGCCATTTCATCTGGAAGATCGCTCGGAAAAGACAGGACATTGGTCGATTTGTCTTTGCCGCGATATTCCAGATTCAGTTTATGACTTTCATCATGATCGACACAGGCAATTCCGATTTCGCAATTACTTTGCGTACCGATATGACCTAAAGTGGTTTCGACTACTTTTTTAATAGAGGCACGTTTTAGTACCAGTTCAGGTGACTGAAAATCCTGCTGTAAGGAAAGACTAAGTTTCAACACAAATCCTTAAATTGAAAGCTTAATGCTGTGCATCTGCGGCAGCATTATTTTCAGCGATCAAGGCGTCCTGACGTGCTTTACGTTCGGCACGTGCTTCTGCACTTAAACGCTGCTGATCACTGTCCCAGCCTTCATAGGCTTCAACAATTTTCTGTACCAGTTGATGACGAACCACATCACGCGAATGAAAACGGGTGATATGAATTTCAGGGATTTTATCAATCACACGCAGGGCATGTGAAAGACCAGACTGTTGGCCGCGCGGTAAATCCACCTGCGTCACGTCACCAGTAATGACCGCGCGTGAACCAAAACCTAAACGGGTCAGGAACATTTTCATCTGTTCTGGGGTGGTGTTCTGTGCCTCATCCAGAATGACGAAAGAATGATTCAAGGTACGGCCACGCATATAAGCGAGTGGCGCCACCTCAATCACTTGACGTTCAATCAGCTTGGCCACTTTTTCAAAGCCGAGCATTTCATACAAAGCATCATACAATGGACGCAAATAAGGATCGATTTTCTGGCTTAAATCCCCTGGCAAGAAACCCAGTTTTTCACCGGCTTCGACCGCAGGACGCACCAGTAAAATGCG
Organism: Acinetobacter sp. YH01008; assembly: GCF_013420435.1. NCBI lineage: Bacteria > Pseudomonadati > Pseudomonadota > Gammaproteobacteria > Moraxellales > Moraxellaceae > Acinetobacter > Acinetobacter sp. YH01008. Next base: position 11,778 of record NZ_VOYD01000024.1, on the reverse strand, counting down.
CTGGATTTCATTGCGTTCCAGCATGTCCACAGCAGCAGCGACAGCCAGATAGGTTTTACCGGTTCCGGCAGGACCTATACCAAAAGAAATATCACTTTGCAGAATACGCTGTACATAACGTTTCTGGTTGGCACCACGCGGATTGATCCGGCCTTTACGGGTTTGTAACCAGACATTGTCCAGGCCGGTATGTTCTTGGTCTTCTAGATCTTGCTGGAGTTCACGGTCAGTCTGACTGCCCTGAATCATTAGGTGCAGGGTATCTGCGCTGATCTGCTGGCTCTGTTCAGATTCTTCGTGTAGACGTTGCAAGAGCATTTCGGCTCTTTCAACGGCATCGATTCCACCATCCACAATAAAACTCTCTCCGCGATGGGAGATTTTGACATCTAAACGTTGTTCAATTTGCTTCAAATGACCGTTATAAGCACCTAACATCGCTTGGATACGGTCCATTGAAATCCCAGGAAAAGCTACTGTACGTCGAATCGCTGCAGTCAAAGAGTATTCCTTATGAAGTGTACGTTATATGCTCTACATTACGCCACGTCAGGCTCAAGATTCAAGAGTTCACCATAAACTAAATTCAAAGTTTTAATTTCGGTCACTTCGATCTCGGCAAAGCGACCTACCCAGGCAGGATCACCAATAAAGTTGACATAACGGGTGTTGTCCGCCGTACCCACCAGAATATTCGGATCTTTATCAGAGACTTTCTCGATCAGTACCCGCTGGATGCTACCGAGCATGGCATCCGTTTTGTCAATACTCGAGCGTTTAATCCATTGCTGAACTTTGGCCAGACGTTCTTTTTTGACATCTTCCGGAATGGTATCTTCCAGTTCTGCCGCAGGCGTACCCGGACGTTTTGAATAGATAAAACTATAAGAATGATCGAAATCCAGATCCTGAATAAACTGATAGGTCTCTGCAAAGTTCTCATCGGTTTCACCCGGGAAGCCAATGATAAAGTCTGAAGATAAATGCATATCGGGACGAACTGAGCGTAACTTTTTAATCTTCTCGATATAGACATCGATGGTATGGTTACGTTTCATGGCCTGAAGCACATCATTCGAGCCACTTTGTACCGGCAAATGCAGATGCGAAACCATTTGTGGCAGGTCACGATAACACTGGATCAGGTCATCATTAAATTCGAGTGGATGCGAAGTGGTATAACGAATCCGGCCAATGCCCGGAATATCCGCGACTAAACGCAACAGATCGGCAAAAGTACAGATATTGCCTTCAAAGGTTTCACCACGATAGCCATTGACGTTTTGACCCAGCAGGGAAATTTCACGCACGCCTTTTTCTGCCAGACCCGCAATTTCAGCCAATACATCATCCAGTGGGCGAGACACTTCTTCACCACGGGTATAAGGCACCACGCAGAACGAACAATATTTTGAACAGCCTTCCATGATCGAAACAAAGGCTTTATAGCCCTCAACACGCGGTTCAGGCAGAAAGTCGAATTTTTCGATATCCGGGAAGGAGATATCTACCAGTTTGATTTTTTCTTTTTTCGGTTTTTCGATCTGGTCAAAATGCTGATCCAGCATTTGTGGCAAGCGGTGCAGGGTTTGCGGGCCAAAAATCATGTCGACATAATTGGCACGTTTCTGGATGTTGTCGCCTTCCTGAGACGCCACACAGCCGCCAACCCCGATAATCAGATCCGGATTCTTGTCTTTCAGTTTGCGCCAGCGACCCAGCTCGGAAAACACTTTTTCTTGGGCTTTTTCACGGATCGAGCAGGTATTCATCAGCAGAATATCGGCATCTTTAGGATCGTTGGTCAGCACATAGCCATGAGAATCGCCTAACAGGTCTGCCATACGGTGACTGTCGTACTCATTCATCTGACACCCTTGCGTTTCGATATACAGTTTTTTTACTGCAATCTCATGGACAGGGGTGTGCGCTGGCTGGGTAACAGTGTTTTCTGAGGCAGCTGGGGCACCATTCGGAATGAAGGTTTGAACCGTCATGTAGGCTCCTACAAGGTAATACGTTGAAAGAGTGAACGAACAGCCTGATTGACGCATCAAACAGGTGAATAACAATTCAATTCACGGACTGAAATATGGGAAGGCGCATATTTTAGCAGGAAAGTCGCTTAAACTTATAGCTTAAATTAAACGTGGAAAAATATTGATTTATGGGTAAAAATTGTCTGTAGATTAATATTGCTTAATCATAAGGTTACATAACTGAACAATACAGTTGCTTATAATATTTCAACAAAGCTCTTATGATAAGCAACATAGGCTAGGCACAGAATCGATGAGAGAAGGCAAAGGGATGTTGAAACACACTGAAAATATGTATAAATATTATAAATTAATTACGTTAAGTGTGGCGTGTATCGGTTCAGCAAGTACATATGCAGCTGAAGAGCAATTTAACGATGCCTTACGTGCGGCCAATTCAGGTAATACTGAATTATTACAACAATATCGCCTGTCCATGCAGAATGATGCTTTAGGCTATTATCCGGAATACTGGATTTTAAACCAGAATCTTGCCTTGCAACCTGCCAGCCAAATTGTCAGTTTTGCTCAGCGCTACCCGCAATCTGCGATGGCTGAAAAGCTGGCAGCGGACTATGTCGAAGAAAAAGTCAAAATGGCAGATTTCACCACGGCTCAACCGGTATTGCCTTATGTGACCAATGCTGATCCAGCTGAAGCCTGTGCCGTAGCACAAGTTCGTGCCAAAGCCGGTGATGAGCTGGTTTATGCCGAGTTTAAAGAGGTCTGGCTAACCACCAATAGCCAACCGGATTCTTGTACTGGACTTGGTCGAATGATGCTTTCTAGCCCTTTAATGACGGCAGAAGACCGCCAACAGCGACTTTGGGTACAATTGCGTGCCGGTCAGTCAGGTCAGGCTATTGCCACTGCGCAAGGAATCGGTCTGAATCTGTCTTTAGCACAACTCAATTCGATTCAGGCCAATCCAACCAATTATTTATGGTCTGCACCGAAAAACAGTGCGGCAGAACATGCTTATCTGATTTATGCACTGGGACGTCTGGCAGATAGTGATCTGGACTCGGCGTTATCCATTGTGAAACGGACTGCTGAAGGCACACCGGTACAAGTACAACGTGCCTTATACCGAGCTGTGGGGTATGTCGGTGGAACCACCGTCATGAAGAACAACTTTAACCGGGAAGTGTTAAATGCCTTTGATGTCAGTTATGGTCTGCCATTTAGTCCGGAAGAAGCTGAGATTTATGCGCGTCAGGCCATCCGTTTTAGTGCGTGGGAAAGCCTAATCCGTGCGATTGATGCCATGAGCGTCAATCAGAAACAGGAAGATCGCTGGCAATATTGGCTGGCCCGTGCCAGTGAGCAGCGTGCAGATCGTAGTTCAAAGAAAACTGCAGAGAGTATTTATCGTACATTGGCCGCCGGGGATGATTATCACAATCTTCTGGCACGCGACAAGTTGGGACAGCTGACTGCGAGCACACCCAATCCAATTCAGCCATCGAATCAGGCCATGCAACGTTTGAATCAGGATATTCATTTCCGTCGTGCGTTCACGCTACGTAATATCAGTGCACCGAATAACTACATTAACCGTGAATGGAACTGGGCAGTGCGTCAGGCCTATCTGAAAAAAGATGATGAGCTGTTGCTGGCCGCAGCAAAGCGTGCCATGGACATGGGTTGGCATGATCGGGCCATTTATGCAGCTGACCGCACCGTGAACAAACATAACTACAATTATCGTTATCCAATGCCGCACCAGAACTACGTGGTCAGTCATAGCCGCAATGCCGGGATCGATCCGGCTTGGGCTTATGGCTTGATGCGTCAGGAAAGCCGTTTCAATACCGTGGCACGTTCACATGTGGGTGCCGGTGGCCTGATGCAAATCATGCCAGATACCGCCAAGCTGGTGGCACGTCAAATGGGTGAGACTTATAATCCGGCAGCTTTGACCGATATGAATACCAATATTCGTTACGGCACCTTTTATTTATCGACCATTCAGCGTCAGCTCAGCAACAGCCCAGTCTTGGCAACCGCAGGCTATAATGCCGGACCAAACCGTGCCCGCCGTTGGCAGCCGGAATTTCAGGGCATGGCAGCAGATCAATATACTGAAAGTATTCCTTTACTTGAAACTCGGGATTATGTGAAACATGTCATGACCAATGCCACACATTACGGTCTCTTGTTGGGACAGGGTGCACAGTCCGTGGGTAAGCGTATGCAACTGATACCATTACGTAATACACAATAAAATTAAAATTATTGGGGATGGTGATTTATTCATGAAAATAATGAAGGATCGTCGAGTTTGGGGGAAATGGGCAGCGCTTGTATTCTTGGGCAGCAGTCCGGCAGCATTCGCCATGCCGACAGACTATGTTATGGATGTAGAAATGGTGCCGGCTTTGTGTAGCCTGTACCCTGAATATGCAAAGAAACGAAAATGTCTAGAAGGTTATTCCTTGAATATTTCCGGCTTATATCCTCAGGCTACGTCAGAAAACTGTACAACCAATAGCTCTGCAAAACTTTCACCGCTTCAGTCCAAGGTGGTGGCCAGAATCATGCCGGATGAAAATACCCGGACCATTTTGTGGCGCAACATCGGCGGTTGCGTTCCGATGAATGCCAGCCAATATTTCCGGACGATTATCAATTATGCAGACCGGCTTAAAGTGCCGGCAGAGCTGACTGAACAGGAAAATATCACCATGTCAGTCGATGCGCTGCGTGTGAAATTTGTGAGAATTAATCCGCAATTACCCGCCAATGCTTTGAGATTTAATTGCCAGCTTACTCAAGCTAGCAGCGTGTTGACCTCGATCAAAGTCTGTTATCACAAAAATGGCAATTATAAATCCTGTCCTGCCAACATTATTAATACATGCCCAAAAACTGTCACAATAAAAGGAACATACTGAGCTTTTTTGCCGGTTTAATTTATATTTCCTATCAGACTTTAGATGAAATCCGTCCTCTTTTATATGCATCCGGCAAAGGATTGGAGTACAATCTTTCGCGTTTACGATTATTAGATTAAATACTAACTATTTAATCGCGTTGAATATCCTCAATTGGAGATAATTAGATGAAGCAAGCAGTTCGTGTTGCCGTTACTGGCGCTGCAGGTCAAATTGGTTACAGCCTATTATTCCGTATCGCAAGCGGCGAAATGCTAGGTAAAGATCAACCAGTGATTTTGCAATTGCTCGAAGTTCCTTTTGAGAAAGCTCAGCAAGCGCTAAAAGGCGTAATGATGGAGCTTCAAGATTGTGCATTCCCGCTACTAGAAGACATGATCGGTACTGATGATCCTAAAGTTGCATTCAAAGATGCTGACTACGCGTTATTAGTTGGTTCACGTCCACGTGGTCCAGGTATGGAACGTGCTGATCTGCTTAAAGTGAACGGCGAAATCTTTATCGGTCAAGGCCAGGCACTTAACGAAGTTGCGAGCCGTGACGTTAAAGTTCTTGTTGTAGGTAACCCTGCGAACACGAATGCTTACATCGCAATGAAATCTGCTCCAGATCTTCCAGCGAAAAACTTCACTGCAATGTTACGTCTTGACCACAACCGTGCTGCATCTCAAATTGCTGCTAAAACCGGTAAAGCGGTTAAAGACATCAAAAATCTTACAGTTTGGGGCAACCACTCTCCAACCATGTATGCTGACTACCGTTTTGCAACAATTAACGGTGAAAGCGTTAAAGACATGATCAACGACCAAGAATGGAATGCAAATACATTCCTTCCGACTGTTGGTAAACGTGGTGCTGCGATCATCGAAGCACGTGGTTTGTCTTCTGCTGCTTCTGCTGCTAATGCTGCAATCGACCATATGCGCGATTGGGCTCTTGGCACAAACGGCGAATGGGTAACAATGGGTATCCCTTCTGACGGTTCTTACGGTATCCCTGAAGGCGTTATGTTCGGTTTCCCTGTAACGACTGAGAACGGTGAATACAAAATCGTTCAAGGTTTAGAAATCGACGAGTTCAGCCGTGAGCGTATCAATGTTACATTGAACGAACTTGAAGAAGAGCGCGCAGCGATTGCTGACATGCTTAAATAATTTGATCGTTTAGATTAAGTTGAAAGAGCACTCCATTCGGGGTGCTTTTTTTATCTCTCTATTTTTTTGATGAACAAAAAATAACATGCTGTGATGCAGCAGCAACTGAATCTTGCTTAGGCTTGGACTAAGCTAAAAAACATAAATAATCCAATAAAAGGCGAGGTGAAGAAGATGTTTGATCAACACCCAACGTTAGAAATGTTTTTTCAGCAACTTGGATTGGACTCGAGTCCCGAGGCGATTGATGAGTTTATCAAGACCCATCAAATTGGCATGGACGTGCCTTTGCACAAGGCGCCGTTCTGGTCGAAATCCCAGCATGATTTCCTGATTGGTCAGTGGAAAAAAGATGATGAATGGGCAATTTTAGTTGATGTCCTGAATGAACAATTACATAGCGAAGCCCAAGGTTCTGGGTCATGTGATTTATAAATGAGTATTTAAGGATTTATGCCAGTTCTTATTTTAGGGATGGTAAAGGTCTTATTTTTAGTTTAGAGCATATAACAGGAGCAAGTGGATCATGTTCGAACAACAGCCAACTTTAGAATTATTATTTGAACAATTGGGTTTGCCTTCTGATGAAGCCGCAATTAATGAATTCACCCATACCCATCAGTTGCCATCTGAAGTCGCTTTACCGGATGCTGAATTCTGGAGTGAGGGCCAAAGTGCATTCTTACGCGAGCACTGGCATCAAGATGATGAATGGATTGTGATTATTGATAAACTGAACCAGCTGTTACATGTCGAAAGTGACAAGCAAGGTGTTTAAATTATAGTCTACAAAAAGAAACAACAAACCTAGTCAAATGACTAGGTTTTTTTTGTCTTATCTTATAAGTTAGATCTATAAATAATTACAATTTATCTGATATAAGGAGGGCGACATGCTCATGAAGAACCAACCATCCTTAGAAATGTTATTTTCTCAACTCGGTCTGGCCAATAGCGCTGCTGCCATTGAGTTGTATATCCGGACTCATCAACTTCCAGCAGGCCTGTCCTTGCACGAGGCACCATTCTGGAATAAATCCCAGCGTTCATTATTGATTAGTCATCTGGTACAGGATGATGATTGGGCAATCTGGGTGGATGAGCTGAACCAGCAATTACACATGGATGCCTACAGACGTCAGCCTGCTTAACTGTGTTATATCTTGGTATTACTTAAAAAATGAAAGTGATGCTCAAAAGAAAACGCCTCAAATGAGGCGTTTTCTTTGACGCTGTTAAGCTTAATGCATTTTACTTTTTAATATTTTGATAAACCATTCCTGCTGACGATAATCACTAAAGGCATGATGCTGCTGCAACAATTCCAGTTCACATTCAGCCGTTTTGGTGTATTTACCTAACCAGTGACGTGTCAGGGCCGGCTCATTTTTACTGGCACTGGCATAAGCCAGAAAGAAATAAATATCGCCATGTTCATAACTGGCCATCGGCTTAAGAATTTGCTGGGTAATCAGGGCAAAATGCTGCTCTTTGGTCAGTTCAAAAAACATCATATAAGCCTTGGCCAGATGCAAGGATAAATTGATATACATGCGCAGCGGCATTTCTTCAAATTCCACCCGGCCTTGTTCAAGTAAGACAATCGCTTCTTGCAGGAAATGTCGCTGTTCCTGACGCAGCTCACTTAAAGTCACCAGCTGTAAACGAAGATCAGCACGTTCAAGCGTTAATTCTGGCGTATTGCCTTTTAAGTACAATTGGTCAGTTTCACCCAGTCGCTCAATAATCTGCTTGGTTGTTAATCGCATCAACGCAATCCTCATTTCTCAATAATGGCTATATGAGGTTAAAAAAATAAATTTAAAGCATGAGCGAGCATTAGATTAAGGCTGTATCGCTTCTTAACCAGGCCGTAATGGATAGACGTTGCTGTTTGGAAATTAAAACTTCATGTAACAAATCACTCTGGAACAGTACAATCCGGTTCGGCTGTGGCTGAATAATATGCCACTGGCCATTTTTATCTTGCAGACGCAATTCACCCCCCCAATCTGCCTGCCATTGTTCATGCAGATAATACACACTGGAAATCATTCGGCCATTTTTAGCTTGAGGATTGTCACGATGCAGCGCATAAAACTCGCCAGCGTGATAGCAGGCAAAATGTGCTTCGATTTCTTTAATGCCTAAATAAAAAGCACGGTTTAAAGCTTGAGAAAACTGTTGCAGGGTTTGGGTGTGTAGGTGGGAAATTTGAAATTCAGGTCGTAACCAAAGAATATGATCACTACGGATGTTGCTGACGACGCCATTTTGAATGGCTGCATTACGAAATTCGTTTAAGTGGCTTAAGCATTCCTGACTTACCGCATGTTGATATTCGCTAGAATAAGCATCGTCAACAATACTAAAGCCATGTTGATCTAAATCATCTAAGATTTGATCAACATTCCAATCCCCTGGGATGATAACAGCTTCCATTTTTTTCAATTCTCGATAGTGTGGCAAAACAGGTTCGCTATTTTAGTGTAAGAATCGTGCCTGAACGAAACTATTTTTCATGTTAAAATAGCTGTTGATATTAGGAATTAATGAAACATGAATTACCGTCACTCTTACCACGCAGGCAACTTTGCCGATGTCATGAAGCACGTTTTATTGCTTCAGTTGTTGACTCGACTGAATGCAAAAGACAAACCTTATCGCTATGTAGATACACATGGTGGTGCGGGTAAATATGATTTATCGACTGCTGAAGCGCAAAAATCAGGTGAGTTCTTAAACGGCATTCATCGTCTTGTTAAACTGGATGACTCGATCAAGCGTAATGCACCTGAAGGTGTACAACAATATTTGAAAGTTGTTGAGAAAATGCGTGAAAACTTTGGTAAGGGTGCTTATCCCGGTTCACCTTGGTTTGCACTAGAAGGCATGCGCGAGATTGATAAAGCGACCATTTTTGAAATGCAGCGTGATGTGTTTCAGCAGCTTCGTCATAATATTTTTGACAAGCGTGCCGGTTTGCATGAGCGTGATGCTTATGAAGGTCTTTTGGGGGTGATTCCGCCGAAAGAAAAACGTGGTCTGGTGATGATCGATCCACCTTATGAGCTTGAGCGTAAAGATTTTCCACAATTGGTAGAATTGCTGGTTGCCGCTTATAAGAAATGGCCGACAGGTGTATTTGCTGTTTGGTATCCAATTAAAGACCGTGCCATGATTGAACGCTTCGAGAAAAAAATGTTCAAGACCGGCATCCGCCGTCAACTGGTGTGTGAAGTCTGTGTATGGCCGGATGACACCCCAGTCGGCTTGAATGGTTGTGGTTTGCTGGTGATTAATCCGCCTTGGAAATTCTCTGAAGATGCAGATGAAGCACTACAATGGTTATTCCCACATCTTCGCATGAGTGAAAATGGTGGTCACGCTGCAGTTCGCTGGTTAGTCGGCGAATAATTTTTTCAAAGCACAGGTCATAGCTAGGATCGACAAGAATGACAAATATAAGCAAACCGGAACGCGACTCTTCAAAAGACTTGCCTTTTGATGGCATCACCTTTGAGGTGGAAGAAGAGGAACATACCCAGGAAGGGCAGAAAGTTAAGCGTCGAGGCATCTATCTATGGCCGAACCTGATTACAACCGCTGCGTTGTTAGCGGGTTTCTACTCCATTATTGCCAGTATGAATGGCAATTTCCAGCAAGCGATCTATGCAATTTTTATTGCGGCTTTGCTGGATGGTTTGGATGGGCGCGTGGCGCGTGCGATTGGTGCGCAAAGTCCGTTTGGTGAACAGTTTGATTCGCTTTCCGATATGCTGGCTTTTGGTGTGGCTCCCGCGATCTTGATGTATAGCTGGGGGTTGAGTGATTTAGGCCGGATTGGTCTGGCCGCCTGTTTTGTCTATACCGCCTGTGCTGCTTTTCGTCTGGCCCGCTTTAACGTACAGATTGGCGTGGTAGACAAGCGTTATTTTATTGGTGTGGCCAGTCCATTGGCGGCTCTCATGATTGTTTCGCTGGTCTGGGTCGGTTTAGATTTTCCTGAAATTTTTGATATTCGTGAAGCATCCATTCAGATCATTAACGCCGTTGTCATTATTGCGGTGGGCTTGTTGATGATTTCCAATATCAAATATTATTCATTCAAGACCGTAGAGCGTAAACGCGTTCCGTTTTTTGTATTACCAATTGCCGTATTTGTCTTTGCTGCGATGACTTATAATATTCCTGTCGGCATTCTGGTAATTTCTATTCTCTATGCCTTATCTGGTTTTGTGACCACCTTTATGGCAAAAAGATCGAGTAGATTATAAAAATATAAGGAGTCTGAGATGCGGTTTCTTCAAGATTTTTTAGATCGTTCGAAACAGCTGAATCAGACTCCAACTGTTTCGCATTATCCTGCCTATCATGGCCCCAACTCAAAATATAAGATTATTCATCAAGGTTTGATGATTCCTGGACTTCCGGCGCCGCTGCACTATCTAAATTTTCTCAGCATTATCGGGCAGCCGAATGCACCGATGCTGGCCAATCCCAGTGCAATTCAAACCAACGCACTGGATACCGCAACAGTGATTTGCAGCACCAGTTCGCATATGGTCGGCCAACTGCATCGTTATTCAGTACAGCAGGACTGTAACTTTGATGCTGGCTTATTTCAGTTTTTAGATCGGGAGCAACTGAGTGGGACCTTTCCTCATTTTCGTTTGCAGCGTTTTGACTCGGAACTCAGTTTCGATTTAAGCATTCATACCACTCAGCTCATTTCCCACTTTAGCCAGGTGCGGTTTTCACTTGCCGAGCACTGGTCTTTGCTGTGCTATTGCCAGGGCACATTAAAATATAAACAACAGACATATAATATTGATAGCCTCGGAAGTTTTGAATATGCACGAAGTTTCAATTTCCCTTATCTGCCTTTGGCCTTCCTGACTTATCAAATTATTAACCTGAGTGAAAACCGGCAGCTACTGTTGGCGCAAATTCGGGATGGGGTGAATAGTATTGTTCAGTCTCGGATGTATTTGCGTGATTTAAACAAGATGCAGACTCAGATGTTTGACCAAAAAGTGTATTTTAAAGTCCATCGTGTCTATCCGCGCGTCACTACGCCGAATGGGCAAAATATGTATTTGCCACGTGAATTTGAATGGTGTTACGAAGCTAAAGATGGCACCTGTATTTGGGTACAAGGGCAAAGTCGCGGTGATTTCAAATTTGGTTTGGCCGCGGGCTATGTTGGAAGTTTTAGTTATCAGGTCAAAATAAATGAAGAGAACGAAAATGGGGAAGGTGGCTACTGTGAATACATTGATTGCCGTCCTTTACGCTTTCAAGAGCAAGATAAAACCGACAAACTTTTAACTCATTTATCAAATTCTGTACCTTTAATGCTCAAAAAATAGAAAAACCTGCATTTTTTGTAGAATAAATAAACAGTCGTTAGTTTTTTGCTGAATTATTTAGAAATAGGGGTTGTGTTGGGTGTGAAATGCTGTAGAATGCACATCCATCGGCAGTGATGAAGATTAAAACTTCTGATAAAACAGTAACTTAGCACGAGGTGTTAAGCTTGGGTTTTGTTGGTTAAGTTTAAATTAATTTGAATTACGGATTGACACTTTAGAAATTCAGTGTAATATAGCCGACCTAGCTTGCTGGTGACGAATCAGCAAGAAGATCATTAAGAGATTATGAAGAACAACTTGTGTGGATTTTTAC
>NZ_VOYD01000022.1:0-20721 GCF_013420435.1 Acinetobacter sp. YH01008 | reverse complement strand
CACCGCCATCGGTGCTGTATTCAACGGTCGCACCTTCTTCGATACCCGAAACAGTGTAGTCACCCTTGTTGGTGATGCCATCTTTATTGTCACTGCCGCTGTCGGTGATTAAAGTCACACCTGGTGCAAAAGGTTTAATAGTATCTTTCTGAGTATTTTTATCATCACCATCTTGCCCAACAAGAATACCTCCAACAACACCCGCACCCACCAACCATGGTAATAATCCAACGAGTTTACTACCTTCAACTGCTGGTAATAATGCTTCTAATCCTGAAATTTCTTTAAAACCCGAAAGACCATCAAACCAATAAAGAACACAACCATCTTCTTCAAAGACTAAATCTGATGTCACCCCTTCAGCATCCACAACAAAGAAGTTTTCAATAACAATAACTTCTCCATTCGTGAGCTTTAAAATTAAATTATTCCCATCACGAATGAATTCTGATACATCATCACGATTCATTTTTGTATGAACAATACTTGATTCGGACAAAACAATACGTTCAGCATTAATGCTTACTTTATTGAGAGAGTCTTTTTCAATTACTATAAAATTATTCATCACACATCCAATATATAAATTAAATATTTCTTAAATTTGAAAGCTAATTACTCAGATAAACCTGTAATTTCAACCGCAACTCGGCGATCTGGTTGCAAACATGCATGTAACGCTTCACGCTGCCTTACTTCAAAACAACCATTAGTCACTGGCTCACGCTTGCCCGCACTTGCAGTCGAAACCACAATTTCTGCCAAACTATTTTGGACCAATAGGTTACGCACTGTATCTGCACGGTTTTGGCCCAATTGATCGTTATAGCGATCACTTCCCAAACGATCTGTGTGACCAACTAAATTAATACGACTGACAGAAACAAAGTTATTGTGAATTTGCGAAGCAACATTCAATACCTCTTGACGACCTTTTGGTAGCAAATCATTTAAAGAAGAACCGTCAAATTTAAATAAAATGTCTGCGGCTAAATCCACTCGAATTGTATGTTCCTCAGCAGTGGCCTGATGTTTTACTTCACAACTTAATAGCTGTCCGTTATTGGAAATAAAAGGTTTACCATCAGCATTGACAGATAATACTAATTCAGTACTCGCTAACTTCCCTACGCTTAAGTCAATATCACAACTTTGACATGATGATTTAGTACAGTTTTTTACTTTGAAATTATACGTTTCGGGCTTCAATGAATATTGAGCAGAATTATTTATATAAAAATTTCCAGCTTTAATACTATCAATATAAAATTCAATTGAGCAGTTTTGATTTCCTTCAGTGTCTTCCGCACATAGAATTCCATCTCTTGTAACATTAAGCAACTGTGAATAACCAGACTTCATTTCCTGAAAACGTAATTCTGGCGGCTTTGAACACACCATCGATGAACAAGCCGATACCCCTAGCGAAACACTAAGTAAGGTTAAAATATTTTTCACACTAATAACTCTTAGCAACAAATTAATAACATAGGCTTCAATCGCAAATATGATAAAATTCATACTATTTGTTATTATTACACATTTGTAGGGTCTGTTGAGATTTCCCGTTTATAATTTAGACTATAATGGTAACCATATAAATATACAAGCTAAAGCAACAGCACTTTGGTAATTACGCTTTAGCTTGTCATACCGTGTCGCAATTCCTCTAAATTGTTTTAATCTACAGAATGAATTCTCAACTAAGTGTCTGATTTTATAAATATACCAATCCATATGATCATTACTAGACTTGGTATTTGATTTTTTAGGAATATTAGGGTCTGTTGACAATTGTTGCCTAAAAAAATAGCGAGATAGTAAAATCAAATCGCCAAATCAAATTTTACTCTCGCTATGCCTCGTACAATGCTGAATGATCTACATTGGTCTAAGTTATCCGCTATTTTCCGTCACTTTAATATTTATCTCAAATTAAATTTGAGAAACTTTATCGAAGCTATTCTATTTCGTATCCGTACAGGCTGCCCTTGGAGAGATTTACCTCAAGAATTCGGTAAACCTAACTCTATTTTTAAGAAATATAATCGTTGGTCTAAAAGTAATAAATTCTTGAATATATTTAAATTATTTAGCCAGCATGCTGATAAAGAATGGGTTTTTATTGATGGTAGCCATGTCAGAGCACATCAACATTCAGCAGGTTTGAAGAATCAAGATATTTCTAAAAGTATTGGTGGCAATAGTTCTAAAATACATCTAGCCATTGATTCAAATGGGAATCCAATAGAGTTTATTATTTCTGATGGGACTACTCATGATATTAAAATTGCTCCAGACCTCGTATCAAAACTGGATTTGACTGAATCAGAAATACTATGCGCTGATAAAGGGGCAGAGTAAAACTTGAAGTGCGACATAAACCACCTAATTAATTTAAAGGGTTTATGGAGTATATAAAATTGTCATACCATCATCTTAACTTTGAAGATCGTACTGCATTAATGCTTGAGTCAAGAAAAGAAGGCTTTTCAGCCAGAAAATTTGCTGAACTCATTAAAAGACATCCTAGTACGATCTATCGTGAACTTAAAAGAAATAGCATCAATGACGTTTATCAAGCTCGATATGCTTCTGATAAGTAAGCATCCGGCTAACACAGCCTTACCAAGCGTTCCTATAAGCCTTAATTTAGTTCCCACCTAAAAACAAGTGGGGACTTAATCCATGAACATGGATATGTATTCAGCAACACCTCCTGTTGCTAAAAAACGCAGAACATACAGCAAAGAATTCAAACTCAGTATTGTCAATGCCTGCAAAAATCCTAATACCTCGATCGCTTCGGTCGCACTGCAACATAGTATTAATGCCAACCTTGTCAGTCGTTGGATCAGGATCTTCAGCCATCATGAGGGTGCCGTGCAGGATCCTACTCATGTGAATCCAGCATTTATTGCTTTGCCTTACACTGCTGCAATCAGCCAACCTATTGATGAGAGGATCACGTTGTGTATCACCGTGCCTCATACGAATAATGATATTCAGCTAAAATGGCAGACATCAGAAATACCTGCCTTGGCAGAATTACTCAAGGCACTGGCAACATGATCCGTATCAATGAAATTTGGCTCTCTACCCAGCCCATGGATATGCGAGCAGGAATGGATACGACCATGGCTCAGGTGGTGAGAGCCTTTGGCTACATCAAACCGCATTGCGCCTACCTGTTCTGTAATAAACGTGGTCATCGTATGAAAGTGTTGGTACATGATGGACTGGGCATCTAGCTGTGTGCCCGGCGGCTGGAACAGGGCAAATTTCACTGGGCTCAAGTTCACCAAGGTGAAACCGTGGCCCTCAGCCCGGAACAGTTACAGGCACTGATCCAAGGTTTGCCCTGGCAGCGCATTGGACGACAGCAGGTGGTGACGATGCTTTAAACCAGGCTGTTCCATTCTGCTATTCTCCAAACGTTCTATTTCATTCTTCTCATGACCTCAGGCATACTGCGGTCATGAATACGCTGCCTGACTTAAGCCAACTGACCCATGAACAACTGCTGGAATTCACCAGGCAGTTGGCGCTGCAGCATCAGTCTCTAGCACAATCAAACCAGCAATTAGATGCCAGAGTTCAACATCTTGAAGTCACCAATCAGCAATTAGATTCTAAAGTTCAACATCTTTCTATTCTCAATCAAAAATACGAGCATGAACTCGCACTATTTAAACAGCACAAATTCGGCAGTAAAAACGAACATCTCACTGCAAAACAAATCCATCTCTGGGATGAAGCGGTCGAAGAAGATATTGCAGCCGTTGATCTGGAACTGGAACGGCTAAATGCAGATAAAACCGATGCAGTGACACACAAAGCCAAAACCAATAAACCTAAACGTCGACCACTGCCAGATCATCTATACACCATCCGTATTGAGCATGAACCTGCATCAACCCAATGTGCTTGTGGCTGCCAACTCCGTCGTATCGGCGAAGATATCAGTGAAAAACTGCATTTCAGACCGGCACAGTTCTATAAGGAACAGCATGTGCGTGGTAAATGGGTCTGTGATCAGTGTGACACTCTGACTCAGCAAGCGATGCCCGCCTATGTGATTGATAAAGGCATTGCTTCACCTGAATTGCTCAGCCATGTGCTGGTATCGAAGTATGCCGATCATTTGCCGCTGTACCGTCAACGTCTGATCTATCAGCGGGCGGGAATCGAACTTTCTAGATCAACGTTATCTGACTGGATTGGTCGCTGCGGTGTGGAACTGGAGCCTCTGGCCAATGCCTTAAAAGAGGTGGTACTACAACAGCAGGTGATCCATGCCGATGAAACGCCGGTCACCATCATGCGGATGGGTGATGATGAGAAAAAACCGAAGAAAGGTTATGTCTGGGCCTATGCCACTACACAGTACAATCCAGTTCAAGCGGTGATCTATGACTTTCAGGATAGCCGTTCAGGTCAGCATGCAGAAGAGTTCCTGAATGGCTGGCAGGGCCATCTGGTCTGTGATGATTACAGTGGTTATAAAGCACGCTTTAAATCAGGCGATGTCATTGAGGTGGGCTGCATGGCGCATGCACGTCGTAAATTCCATGAACTGCATGTGACCGGGAAAAGTCAGGTCGCTGAACAGGCATTGGTGCTGATTCAGAAACTGTATGCGATAGAAGCAGAACTCAGGAAAAAGACCGATGGTACAGCGGAAGACCGCCGCGAATACCGACAACAGCATAGTCATTAATGGCAAGAAGCTTTCCTAGTCAGGTGAATGAAATTCATGCACGTGTAGCAGTCCTCAACAGATTTACGGAATTAGGTCGACCACTTACCCAAGTTACGCCTTAAATTTGGCTCAATTAGGGGCGCTTTGCATTTCAAATCTTTGTGCAACAAAGCCGTATTCACATATAAAAAGCACAAAAACAAAATTATTTACACCCTCAAATTTATTTACAGGCTCACTCAAAACTATCTTTCTCTTAAAGCCTCTTGCGCTTTATTAAATGGTTTTATTAGATAATCTAAAATCGTTTTCTCCCCTGTTTTAATATCGACTGTTGCAACCATGCCAGGAGTAATACTGAATTGTTTGCCTGCTTTATTCATCAATTTTCCTGAATCCGTTCGAATATACACTCGATAATAAAATTGATCTTGCTTAACTTCATCTCTCAATGTGTCTGGTGAAATAATTGAAACTTTTCCTTTCAACCCACCATAAATAGAATAATCATAGGCAGTGATCTTCACGAGTGCATCTTGCCCAGGATGAATAAAAGCAATATCTCGCGGTGAAATACGTGCCTCAACCAAAAGTTGTTCATCCAGAGGAACAATTGTCATCAACTTGCCATTTTGAGAAATCACTCCGCCAATAGTCATAACATCAATTTCTTTAACAATTCCTCGTACAGGTGATTTAAAAAGAGTACGATTTAAAGAGTCTGATTTACCTTTTACGACTTGTAATTGCGTTTCGATATCTGTGTTGGCTTTTGCCAACTCTTCTCGAGCTTTTACCAAATATTGATTTCTCACATCATTCATTTGATTGCGCAAATCAGTTGCTTGGCGCTTGAGCCGCAATACTTCGACTTCACTAGCTGCACCTTTAGCTACTAATGGTTCAGTCATTTGTAGCTCCTGTTCAACTAAAATAAGTGCCTGTTGTAAACCTGACAAAGATTCTTCTATATTAGATCGTCGTGAATGATACAGTGCTGTTTCTTCTTCAACTAAACTTCGCTCTTTAAGTACTTCACTCGGAAACTTTAAAGCAGTTCCATTGACTTCTGCACGTAATCGCGCTGCTGTTGCTTGTGATGCCAGTAGTAAGGAAGCAGATTCACCAACATTTGATGCAAAGCGAGTTGGGTCAAGTTGGGCAAGTACCTGCCCTTCTTGTACGATTTGCCCTTCATGCACATAAAGCTTTGTTAAAATTCCACCTTCAAGAGACTGTACCACTTGTTCTTTAGATGAAGGAATGACTTTACCAGTACCAGTTGAAACCTCTTCAAGTTTAAAAAACCATGCCCAGATCAATAAAGCCAGAAGCCCCGAACAAATAATCCAAATAAATAGACTGGGTCTGGGCAATGGTGGTTCTAAATCTTGAACTTTTACAGCATCTTTTCTTTCTATAGGATTTCTAATCATGATGCTGTACTCGCTATATTGGTTTGAGTATTACCTAATACTTGCTCTTTAGGACCATCCATAACAATTTTTCCATCATGTACTACAATAATTCGATCCACCAACTCAAGTACTGCTCGACGATGGGTTGCAATGACTAACGTTCTTTGGCCCAACCAGCCTTTCAGGTTGTCAATCAATTGTTTTTCAGAAACGTCATCGATTGCGGCTGTCGGCTCATCAAGCAATAGAATATTTGGTTGACGAAGTAATAATCGTGATAAAAGTAAAGCTTGACGCTGGCCACCAGAAAAACCAACACCACCTTCTAAAATTTGATGATCTAAACCTTCTTTCTTATCTAATACAAAGTTTAATACCCCAGTGAGCTTGAGCACATTTAAAAGCTCTTGGTCAGTCGCCAAAGGTGAGCCTAATGTCAAATTTTCACGTACAGAGCCAAAAAACAAATGTGGATTCTGATTGAGTAAGCCCATATCTCGACGTACATCCGTTGGATCAATTAACCCCAAGTCAACCCCATCTAATTTGATTTTCCCTTGAACAGGCTCCTGCATCCCAGATAGCAACTGTAATAGCGTTGATTTGCCTGCACCATTACGACCTAAAATCGCTATTTTCTCACCAGTTTGAATTTCAAGTTTCGGAATGATGAGAGTAGGTTTTGCATCGTTTTCACTATATTTGAAGACAATATTATTAAGTTCATAATGTCCATTCAAAACAGGCCTATGAATTAAATGTGCATTTGGTGCTTGGTCAACTGGTTTCTTCATAAGCTCATCTAAACTTGTCTTAGCAACTTTAGCTTGTTGAAAACGCCCTAGAACTCCTGAAATCTGTGTAATTGGTCCTAGCATGCGCGATGATAAAATTGAACAAGCAACTAATGCACCTGTAGTCATTTCCCCTTTCATTACAGCAAAACATCCAACCAGTACGACAATCGCAAAAGTAAGCCCTTGCACTTTCTGAGTCCACGCCCCCACAATTCCAACTAATTTCCGTTGGCGCATTGAAATATCTGCAGCAGCTTGATTCATGTGATTCCATTGGTTCTGAAATCGAGATTCCGCTCGCAATAACTTAATATCTTCTATACCTTGAACAGCTTCCACCAGTGTTGCATTGCGAATAGCACCTTCACGCATTCCTTCAGATGCTAATTTTGCCAATGGCTTTTGAATCAAAATTCCAGGAATAATCATTAAAGGTACAACCAAAACCATGACCCAGAACAGATTGCCACCGATCAGCCAAAAAATGGCCAAAAACAAAAAGAAGAAAGGCAAATCTGCAATCGCTGAAATGGTTGTAGAAGTGACTAATTCACGAACACCTTCCAATTCACGTATTTGCGAAATAAACGTACCTGTGGATTTGGATCGCTCTTTATTTTTAATTCTTAAAGCATGACCAAATACCTTATCTGAGATTTTTAGATCTGCACGTTTTCCGATAATGTCTGATAAATAAATACGTGCAACTCGTAAACAAAATTCAAATATTGCTGCAATTAGTACACCACCGGCTAATACCCATAAAGTTGGAATAGACTGTGCAGGAATAACTCGATCATAAACATTCATTGAAAATAAAACTGTCGCCAATGCAAGTATATTGGCCATTAATGATGCAAACATCACATCCAAATAGCGTTTCCAGTCTTTGAGTACAATCGTCCAAAACCAGTTCTGCTCATATGGTTTAATATACTCATCAATACGGACATCAGGAATTGATTTCTCAGGTCTTAAAATATAAACATTGTTCACATTTTCTTTTAATAACTCTACAGTAAGTACTTGTGCTAATCCCTGATCACCACTGAACTGAATATTCGCATTCCCATTGGCATCGAGTTGATTCAATACGCCAACTTGCCCATCTCTCATTTGAATAAGAAGTGGTAAACGCCACGGATTCAAAATATCTTCACTAAATTCAGTTTTTCTTAGACTCATCCCGATCTGACGGCTCACCAAAATCAAAATATCATCAAGTGACTGGCTCGGATTCCAATCGAGTTGCAAGCGTAAACGCTCTTCAGATGGTTCGATACGATAATGTTTTGCAATTGCTAGAACGGCTTGAAGCCATGGCTGATAATTCATAGTTTTGCTCATGGTAAAATTTCAAACCCTTGAATAGAAGTATTATTTAGTTGATAAAATGCTCTTGAAGCACCAGTAACATAGATATACTGAATTAGGGCCGCGTAAATATCATATCTTGCATTTTCAATTTCCTGTGCGGCAGCATGAATTGCTTGTTCAGAATTCAATAAATCCACCACTGTGCGGGTGCCTAATTTATATTGTTCTTGATACAACTCTTTTGTCCGTGCCGTGGTTTCTTTTCTTAACGCTAGAACATCCATTTGCTTTTGCTTATTTTCGACCTGCACACGAATGAGTTGTATTTGATCTAAGACATCTAAATAAACTGTGTTAACCGCCGCTTTTGCTGCTTCTTCCGCATAATTTGTTGAACGGATTTTTGCTCGAGTCGCCCCGCCTTGGAAAAAGTTACTATTCGCTTCCAACATAACAGAGCTATAAAAACCATCATCTTCATTATTATTCGGATTTTTCCCATTCAAAGCTTGATTTAAGCTAGCTTTAATATTAATTGTTGGATAAGCGCTCAGTTTTGTTTGTTCTTTTTGTAATTTAGCAACTTGCACTGATGCCTGAGCTACGATCATCTTAGGAATTTGAGTGAAGTTTGGGTCATTGTATAAACCCGCATTACGAATGATCGTATCTGGAATATGCATCTTCACATGAGAGACGTCATAGCCTAGTAGCATTTGTAACTTTTGCTGATATTGCTTTAATTGCGTTTCTTGTATGAGTAAATTTGATTGGGCCGCTTCTAAATTTGACTGTGCCTGAATCGGATCTGCCTGACTACTAATACCCGCTTTAGCCCGTAAATTAGCGATTTCTGCAATTCGAGCAATTCCTTTGATTTGTTGATTAGCAATACGAACGATTTCTTGATAACGGTTAATATTGACCATCGCATTCGCTGTTTGATATGCAATATCATCAATGCTATTTAATGTATTTGCTTGTTCTCGTAATAACTTCGCTTCTTCTATATTGATATCGCTTTTGATTTTTCCAAAATCATATAAAACCTGTGTCGCTGATAAACTGTAAAGCTGTCTTCCCCGTTCGCCAGTCGTTAAATCAGCTGTACTAATACCACCAGAGATTTGAGGAAAATATTGTGCTTTCGCCGCATCAATGTTTGCACCTTGGCCTGCAATAGTAGCAATACTCTGAGTGATTTCAGGTCGACGCTGTAGCGCTTGATGAATTGCATCAAAAAGTGTTAGCTCAGCTTCAGAGTTAATGCTTATTTTTTCCATACCTTTAAGTTGTTGTTGAATACCACTCAATTTGATAACTGGCAAAGTATCTTGCGCTGTCTGCTCACCCCATGAGTATTTACTTAGTTCTTGAATACTCACTTGATTCAAATCTGCAGGTTGCGACGAAAAAAACTGTTCGATGTTTGCTTTAGCTGAGTCTAAATAATTTTTTGGTTTTGCTGCATAAATAGGCATTATTGGTGCACAAAACGGAAGAAACAGCACAAGCCATATCTTTGATTTTATAAAATTCATGATTTAAGCATCTTGGTAAATTCATACCGTGGGAGTTTTTCAAATGCTGCGTCATAGCATTAAATGAGTACTGTAATTGCAGCCATTTTCATTACAATTTTTATCTATCTTTATCCAAAATTAACTTAAGATAAATTCAAATTTAAAATGAATGAAAGGAGCGTTATGTTTGACATAGTGTCTTCACCTTCCGCTGCAGGAGTTACTTTGACAGTAATGCCGTTTTCACGGTCTTCAGCTGTTAATGGACGGTTAACCAGTTCAGTGCCATCTTGATCTTTGATCACAACAGTATCACCAACGCTATAACCCGCATCTTTCAGGAAGGTTACTTTTGCATCAACTTTGCCATTCTCATCAACATCTGATGGGTTAATGACATCATCACCGCCATCTTGAATTTCAACAACTGGCGCACCTGTTAGGTCTTTTTCACCGTCACCGTCAACATCGCCCGGAACTACCAAGTCAACTGTTGAATTATCGCTGCCTTCTGGTGACGTATTGCCAGCTTTATCGGTCACTGTTGCGGTAACAACTGTATCTTTACCTTCCGCAGCAGGAGTTACTTCAACAGTAATACCATTGTTGTTAATGTCATCTTTGCTTGATGCTGTAACTTCAATTTCTTCTATTGAACCATCTGGATGAGTGATCGTAATCTTATCACCCTCTACAACTGGCTCGGTCGGCTTAACAGTCACTGTAACTTTGCCGTTGACAAGATCAGTTGGATTGATAACACCATCACCACCATCATTAATCTCAACAGTTGGTGCTGTAGTATCTTTCGGTTCTTCATCCTTGTCATTGTGATCAATAATTGCTGCAGCGCCACCAACTACAGCAGCACCCACCAACCAAGGTAACAATCCAACGAGTTGACTGCTTTCAACAGCAGGCAATAATGCTTCTAATCCTGGAATGCCTTTAAAACCCGATACGCCATCAAACCAATATAGAACACACCCATCTTCTTCAAAAACCAAATCTGAAGCGACATCGTCATATGTTATAAAAAAATTCTCAATAACAACAACTTCACCATTTTTTAACTTAAGCACTAAGTTATTGCCATCACGGATAAATTCGTCGACGTCATCACGGCTCATTTTAGTATGAACAATAGAAGCTTCGGTTAATGTAATCTGTGTCGCATTTACTGTAGACTTATTTAATGAGTCTTTCTCAATTACAATAAAATTAGTCATATTTTTACCCAAAAAATTATATTCTTTTATCTTCTAAAACTTTAACTATTTAGTAATGCCTGTAATTTCGACAGTTACACGGCGGTCAGGCTGTAAACAAGCTTTGAGTTCTTCACGCTGTTTTACATCAAAACAACCATTCGTCACAGGTTGATTTTTGCCTGCACTAGACGTTGAAATATTATTTTCAGATACACCGTTTTGAACCAACAGGTTGCGTACTGTGTCTGCACGGTTTTGCCCCAATTGATTGTTATAGCTATCACTTCCCAAACGATCTGTGTGACCAACTAAATTAATGCGGCTTACAGAAACGAAGTTGTTATGAATTTGCGAAGCAACATTCAAGACCTCTTGACGCCCCTTTGGCAGTAAATCATTCAAGGAAGAACCGTTAAATTTAAATAAAGTGTCCGCAGCTAAATCCACTCGTATTATCTGTTCCTGAGCAGCAACCTTGTGCTTCACCTCACAACTTAAAGGCTGACCATTATTGGAAATAAAAGGTTTACCGTTTGTATTGACAGAGAGTACAAATTCATTGCTTGTTAGCTTTCCTACGTTTAAGTCAACATCACAACTTTGGCATGATTCTTCAGTACAGTTTTTTACTTTGAAATTATATGTTTCTGGTTTCAATGCATATTGAGCCGAATTATTTATATAAAAATTTCCAGCTTTAATACTGTCAATATAAAATTCAATCGGGCAATTTTGCTGTTCTGCTGTATCACCACCACAAAGCTTCTCATCTCGCTTTAATACAATAGGTTGATTATTTTCTTGCGTTTTTTTCTGAAAACGTAAATCTGATGGCTTCGTATATGGGCTTGATGTGCAAGCCGCTACCCCCAATGAAGCTACAACAGCTAAAAGTGACAATCTCAACATAACTATCCCTTGTGGACTTAGAACAATTTAAGGAACAATTTCAAGCACATTTCCTACACAAATATCTTTCCATGAATCTACTGAAAAATTATTATTGTGACGCAGTGCACATTTCAACATCTTTATATCAAAATAAATGTATATTTTGAACATTTATTTTTTGTGTCAACTGTATCACTTTATAGTTTTATTAGAAATACTTAACTAGATAGTCCTAATTAAACGAAGATTAAAAATCAAATATATCAACAAGATGCAACTAAATTCAAAAAAATACAAAACACGATGAAACCAGTCACATACGCATCAAATAAAATCAATAACTTAAAATAAAAATTCCAAATACGCCCTATTTTTCACCCACTTTGAATTTTTCAAATTCATCAAAAACCATCCACATTTATAACCAATTTCTTGACCTTTTTATAAGAATTAAAATTTTTTGTCCTTCTTGATTTAAATTAAAAACATCAGGAGGGCGAATAAATGAAGCCTACAAAAAAAGTAAATACTCCACTAGCCAGTCAAAGAGCGTTTTATTGCGAGGGGGGCATAATCCGCCCTTACCCGCCTCTGTTCAAAATTTACCAATGCTATGCCCAGATTTTAAATGCATCACAACTGCCAACACACTTTCAGCATGACCTAAACCTAGTGTCTACTACTAAGCTTACTCAAGCTGAGTTATTCGCAACAGATAACTTTCTGCTTGTTTATATGGCACAACAACAAAACATTCGAGTTAAAGCCCGTCCCATTCAAGAAGCTGATATAGACCTCGTTCAGGTTCAATATCAACTCAGCAACTCACTCTTTAAGCTAATGACTGAGCTTAAGATCAATCCACAGGTTCTTAACCCCGATAGGCTACTTCAAAACTTAAATCAGTCGCTATCGAAACAAGCAATTTACGATGTGAATCAAAAGCTTTATGACAAGCCGAGATGCAGTCTTTCTCTAGACCTGCTCGCTAAGCTGATCGACTGTAGCCGTAATCAACTGCTTTATCGCCAAAAACAAATCAACGGCGCTCACGATCTACGAATTCAAGCACTCAAAAATAAATGTAAAGCACTCACGAGCGCACAACCATGTGCATCACAATTTTGGAATTTAACCCATGAAAATTGAAAACATCATTGAACGAATGCTAGATCATGAATGGTTTGATCAGGGCTATCAAAATACTATCGCACAGCACTTAATACATGCTGTCTTAATCCCTGAGCTAAAATCCTTATTCAATACCACCATCAGCTTCGATGCAGACTCTCGGTTTGAACTCCCAACAAAACTGCCTCGACCCTCAAGTGTTTCTAAACATCCAATCTGTGCCTATCTCTATTCAGTAGATCAGCATGAATATGCTGTCATACAACGATGGGCTGTGAATAATTTACATGCAGCCTGTATTCTTAAATCTATCCCTAATAAGGGCGAAAAAGACCATCAAAACACGATTATTAAAGTTCTTGATAGATTTCGATTAGCGAACGAAGCTTATGCCGTATCACGACAAGGACAACAGCTGAGCAAGTATCAACAGGAATATTTATGGTTATGGAACCAACTACCTAGCCATGAAATTCCATTAGCGCAATTCGTAAAGAATTTACGAGAATTAGAAAACGACTCTAAGCTCAATCGTTTTCAATATCTATTGCTGCTTGATATACGACGATTCTATGAGTATGTCTTAGCACTTAAACCCAAGAAAAATTACTCAGCACCACCTAAGCACATCGATGATCCACATTATCTTGATGAGCACAGTGCAATTTTATACTGTCCATACGACATGCCCCAGAAACAGCATCCAACTCTATTTTATGAGGAACTACAGGATGAACAGCCAAATCAGCAATACTCACTCAATACAGCGCAGGTATCGCCGTTAGCAAGCCAATCGAGTTATTTGCAACATCAAGTAAGTAAACTGACACAACAACACATCATTAGACAGCAACATAATTTTAGCTGTAGTAAGCATTATCCAGACTTCAATAGCTTAAGTTTATTGGTAGAGCATTGCCATCAAGTGTATTTGGCTCATCCAGAAAAAAATAAAGCGTATCTTTTTATCTTACTCAGTTTCCTGAGTGGTGTTCCTATTGAGCAATGGTTATATCTACAGTCCAAACAGCGCTATGCACTGAATAAACGACAGAAGATCATTTTAGAAAACGATCAATATTTTATACGTTCCAAGTTCACGCTATTTGAGAATGCTGACTTTGAATATAAAGATCAATTACTCAATCAAGTGACCTATTTCGACTTACCACTCATTAAAGAATTAGTAGACGGTCTAAAACAGTCTCCAATTGTGAGCCAAGAGCAAGTCAATCAAGCATTAAAGAAATGCCGTGAAGAACTCTTTATTCCATCGTTATCAACTAAGAAAATAAGTGTCTTACTGCATCATTGTATTTATAGACATACAAATAACGAGCAACTCGCTGACATTCTAACTGGCATAGATGCCAATCGATCAGTGTCTATTTCATATTGCTCGTATCCGGTATACCGCCTACAACAGAATTACCAAAGCACGGTAGAACAGTTGTCTCGTGATTTAGCAAAAAAAATTCATCTTACTTCCGATCCCGAGCTTAGATTTGGTAGTTGTAAAGCTCCCAAGCCTGCAACAGTAACGGCTATATTTGCCTACTTACAACATCAGATCATTCAAGCCCGACACAGTAGCCAAATGCTGGAGATGTTCAATCACTACAACATTTGGCTTTGGCATATTTTATTGCTTTTTACAGCGGCTCGACCTGTGAATGGATTCCCTGGGTTCTTACGAAACTTCGATTTAAAACAGCAATGGCTTTGGGTCTCGGATAAAGAAATTCACTCAAGAATAAATGATGGTCGCTTAATCCCGTTATGTGATTTTGCAGTTCAAGAAGTCCGTCAATTTATTGGCTATTTAAGAGAATTCCAACAACTGCATCCAGAGCATCAATCACACATTCAAGAGATTTTAAGCAGTAAAAAGCCTCTGTTGAGTGTTTATCAACATGGCGAATGGCAAGAGCTTAGCCCCCATCTTATAAGCTCATTTACTCATGTGATGCAGCTCAACCACGCAAATTGGCTTAGGCATACAGCTCGTGCATATCTCACCGAAAAAGCAGATGAAAATTTAATTTTAGCCACGTTTGGACATGAACAAAATCAACAAGAAATGGGGCAAAAATTCTCAAGCCTGTCTCTTCAACAATATAGAACCATCGCAACTCATCTCAATGAAATGCAGAACTTTTACAATATTGATGGAATGTACGAACATGCCTAAACAAACAAAGTATGCACATGAACGCCGTGCTAACAACAGAGACCAAAAGCGAATTAAAGAGCGTATACAAATTCAAGCGATCATCGATGAGTTTCTGTCGTTCGAGCAATTACAGCAAGCACAGCGGTCAGGAAGTATAGTCACGCTCTTTGAGCAAGTTAGCCAACACTTGGATCAACATCAATATAGTTTTGCTCTAAAAAAGACGTTTTATCAGCAATTCCGTAAACGTATTATTCAATACAATCACACAAATGATGCAGACTTACCACTACCTACTCAACATCTCGTCTCTATTCAACGCACGCCATTGCTTTTCAATGAGACTTGGCTAGAACAATCTAAATCCATCTCACTGATCAAAGAAAAACTTTTAAGATACTGGTATACGACGGATGACTTTACTGCCGATGAAAGCATTGGAAATATACTGATCTGCGCAATTCTGTATGGTGGGATATCAAGCCTTTCTAGCCTTGAAGCTCTGCTCGAACACTTAAAACAGCAAAGTTCGATTGATCAGATTCCAAAAATACAGATCCCCCTGATCTTTCTAGAACCACTCTCACCTCAGTATGGTGATTTATATGACCCTAAATGTCCCTTAAGAAAATCTAGAAATTTTGTGCCCGACCGGTTAACACTGCTATGGATTGCGAGACTTAAAACACAAAAAATTGATATCCAATCTGATTGTTACACGTATATCAATTGTATTTTTAAAGCACTAGCACTTCCGTTAAGCCCAAAGCAATTCAAACAATTCTTAGAGATGGCTAGTCAGTCATGGATGCAACTAGAAATGGTTGATTTAAGTCCTGCGCTAAGTCTTTGCTTATCAGAAGAGATTGAGACTTGTGGTTTAAGTCTAAGTGCGTTTAAACGTTATCTCACGCCTCATTTAGCTATTTTCGATTCACAAAAAGCTGAAGAACCTCTGCCTAAAATAATAAATTCAGCAGAAAAAGAAGAACAATCCTGCAAAGATCATTCTCTAGATTCATTGATTGGATTGCATAAACAAATTTTAAAATTTTTTAGAAATAGTGATCAGATCACAGTGGAGCTACGAAACTTCTTACTGAACCAGCAGGACCATCTTCCAGAAAATGCGAAGCGGCTCGGACTTTGGTTATATAGCTTGTTTCATCCTGCCGTAGATGATATCGAATCGATCTGTAGGCTTTATCAGCTCGATCATAATAAGTATTTACGCTATGTCGCTCAACAGCAAAAAATTCGTCATAGCTCAATATATAGCTACTACACAAAACTTGCTGAAATATGGTTGCTACACAGTAATGATTTTATAGAAGAACCTAATCTCAATAATCATTTAGAAACGATTTATAGCCGTATGTTAACTGGGGTAGGCAAATCTAGATCACAAAAATTCGATCTCCTAAAACGATTCCATCAATTCCAACAGATGCTATTTAATGCTGAATCGTTCCCTTTGAGCGGTGCGGGACTACGTGTTCATTCACCCAAAGCTGAAATTATCTCAGGAAAAACTTTTCAATATCTACTCAGTCAGCTTAGTCAATATAAACATTCCAGCTACACCGCACATGATTTAGAAATGCTGAGTATCGTATATACGATAGCTTTTCGTACGGGCATGCGCATTAATGAAATCCTCGGTATGCGAATCAAGGATGTGGAAGGTGTCAAAGCGAGTTCAATTTGGATACGTCCATATCGTGCGAAGCATCAACAGCATTTTCTTAAAACGGATAGTGCTGAGCGTAATCTCAACGTTCAAATTTTACTAAGCGAAGAAGAACATCTTAAATTTCAGCAATACTGCAAGGCACGTCGTAGCGCTTATTCATCCAATGACTACCTATTTACTCTTTGGAATAGTGCGGGACGTATCAAACCCTACTTGGTCACCACGCCTTTTCAAAAGTTACTTGATGCTATTTTGCCAAATCATTGCTATAGCTTTCACTCGCTGCGACATAGTGCGACGAACAATTTAGCCATGATTTTGACCATGGACTACAAATTTGTAACAACCTTCACTGACTATTCACATGAGCATTACAACTTGATTCGTAGTCAGCTCTTACGCTCTAACACACCTCAAAACTCTTGGTATCTACTTGCCCATTTATTGGGCCACATAGACCCAACTGAAACCTTTAGGAGCTATTTGCATCTAGCTTACCTGATGGCCGGTTACCAGTTAAGAAAATTTGACCCACTTATTGATCGAGCTGTTATTCATAAGATTTGTCCTCGCTTAAAACCACCACAAAAACATCAAATAGCGCTGAGTTATTACGATGAACAAATAGCACGAACAATAAAAATAAAATCTATAACAACGCCTTATGAATACATCAACACAGCTAAGATTCAAGCTGATTTAGTTCAAGCAGAGGACAACGATTTTATTTATGGAACGAGTAAGTCAGCTTATCCATTCCCTCTAATCGCAAAAATTCTCAAAAAATTAGATCAATCATATACACCGCAACTGCTTGCGCAACAATACGATTTTCCGATAGAACAACTCATGCTATGGCAACGGAATATAATCAGGCTCAAACAGCTCAAAAATCGTAAGAATCGTCCACGTTTCATCATGGATGCAGATAAATCAGAGCGCATACTTCCGCACCTTGAAACTGCAGAGGACAAAAGTTTATTGGAATATTTTTTTAAACAGCTCAATGAATTGAGACGTGATGATGCAAATATCTTAGATGCGATACATATTTTTGAGACGAAAGCGAATATTTCACACGCTGGATTAATCTTTAAATCGAATGATGTAAGACTAGCAAATCGTTTTTTAAAAGGGATTTATGGTTTATTTCCAGCAAGCTGTTGGCAGATTGCAATATCTTCTGAAATCTGTGAGGAAAAGCTGATGGAACGACTGTCATTTAATCTTCAATCTGACGGTATCAACAGCAGTTTAAATAATTCCTTTAAGCTAGAACTAGTATCTCAAAAAAATGCTAAAGCATTAGCTGTGTTCCGCTATTGCATGCTCGTTTTATTGATCGTGTGTACGCCGTTGCAACCAGATCATAGTTGATCTGGTTGATAGCCTGAAAACTCATAAAAGTCATCTAGCAGTTGAGCATAAATATCTGAAAAGTTAATTAATTCTTTTGACTGAAAACCGTAATGTTCAAAGTAGCGATCATCGATAAAGTATGCAACGGCAATATGCGTATTGAGATCGCTAGATACGCCTAGTTGCCTACAAAAATCAGGATTATATTGCAGCTGTAATTGTGTATTACAAATAATTTTCGAGGCGACTATTTTAGCAATATTTCGAATATTCAGATGACGAATACTTGGATGCATCGATGTCGAAGTACGACTCGAAGAATAGTTCATCATGACTGTTTGACCTTCTATATCTAATTTTTTATCAAGTAATGATTTAGTCGCTTCTGATTTAACAAGTTAGCCTCTAAACTATGTGTATATTTATATAAAAACATGACTATAACGTCAAGTTTTTATTGTCTATTTGGCGGTATTTATGGCATTTGAATTAGAGTCGAATAATTTTAAAATTCGATTGAAAGAAGTTAGAAAGACACGAAAACTAACACAGCAAGAATTAGCTGAAAAAACTGGAATACCCGTAACTTCAATTGCACATTTTGAGTCGGGCTCGCGTAAGCCATCTCTTGAAAATTTTTATAAACTCATTGTCGAGCTCAATGTATCAGCAGATTACATACTTGGACGCAGTGAAAAAATGAGTGCTTCCGGTGTAGATCCCATTATGAATACTCTACAAAAATTACCTGAAGTAGAACGTAGAATGATTGAGAGATTCATTACTTCTTTAGAGAGTGGTCACACAAAACCTGAAGGGTAAATAATACCTAGTCTAAACAAAAGACCTAGAAATTAAAAAACCACCTAAAAGTGGTTTTTTTAAGGAGCACAATAGCTTCGTCTCTTTTTAAAAATTAAACTCCATTCTCTCAGAAGAAGAAAATCTTGCATTTCTATATTCTTCGATTCATAGCAATTTCGCTATGCACACGAAGGATAATACCTCATGCACATTCAATACAACCGCCCACCATCATCCCATCCTGGCCCTGGTGGCAATTGGCCAAGTACAACAGGTCGCCCATCAGGTGGTGGTCGTGGTAATGCCAAATAATCATTAAGGGGAGCAATCCCCTTAATCCAGGATTACCGATGAAAAAGTACAGTAATGACAAAGAGCTGAACAAATTTATTCGGCAACTTATTAAGGATGGTGTCGCATCTTTTAGACCTGGTAAAAAACATGATTTTTTGCTTGTAAACCAAATACAGAAGATTACGATACCAGGTACACCTAGTGACCGAAAAGCCTATTTAAACTTTAAGACAGATATACGCAGAGCTTTACAATGCCAAAGAATACCTTTCCAACAACTATAGAAATTGTTCGTGATTTATTTGTAAGCGTCCGCTGAACCCCACTTTTTCTAACTCATTAATACCGCGATAGTGTCCACTTAAATTTAAGTGGACACCTATTTATGGATTTAAAGACAGTTATATAGCCAAATCCTAAAAACTATAGAACAATAGAGATATGGGATATTCAAAAGATTTTAAAGACAAAGTCATAGAAATTATGATTCGAGATGAAATGTCTGTGCGAAAAGCAGCACAGCATTTTAACATCTGTATACAGACAATTCAGAACTGGAAAAAGTCCACTACAAACAAACCTATTCCTGGCCGTCCAGCTAAAATTAGCAGAGAGCAAATATTGAAGGATGTTGAACAATATCCTGATGATTATCAGTATGAGCGAGCTGAACGTTTAGGAGTAAGCACTCATGCGGTATTTAATGCGTTACATGCCGCAGGAATATCGCGTAAAAAAAGACGTTAAAGCATCCTAAAGCAGATCAAAATCAACGTCAGCAATTTCAAAATCTCATAGAGTGTTTAGAAGGGAAATTGCCTCTGATTTACATAGATGAAAGTGGTTTTCAAAGTGAAAGTACCAGAACCCATAGTTATAGCCTTCAAGGAACACGTGCTGAAGGTAAATTTAACTGGCAGTTGAAGAATTGCAGTAATGCGATCGGTGCAATCATTGAAAATAGATTACTGACAGTTGGTGTGTTTAATTGTTCAGTGAACACAGAAGTATTTGAATGTTGGATTGAACAGGATTTATTACCTAAGTTGAAAGAAAGCAGTGTTTTGATTATGGACAATGCGACCTTTCACAAAGGGAAAAGACTTCAGGAGTTGGTACGTTGTGCAGGCCATTACATTGTGTGGCTTCCTAGATATAGTCCAGATTTAAATCCAATAGAAAATATGTGGTCGCGAGTCAAGGCAATTCGAAATAAGTTTAGAGTTAAAGATATTGATAAATTATTTAAAGATTACTGTAATGATTTATTTGGTATTTAGCTATAGACAGTGCACCAACGCTAAAAAAGCCCCGTCGAACCTTCACAGCTGAATTTAAACATCAACTTATTCAGCAATGCCAGCAGCCAGATACATCAGTGGCCAAGGTAGCAATGCAACATCAGATC
>NZ_VOYD01000021.1:0-43728 GCF_013420435.1 Acinetobacter sp. YH01008 | reverse complement strand
TTGTTCCATTTTAGAGATTTGTTTAAGATAAGATATAACTCATTGAGATGTGTCATAGTATTCGTCGTTAGAAAACAATTATTGTGACATTATTTCAATGAGTTATCTATTTTTGTCGTGTACAGAGAAACTTTTAACATTTTGTTGTTGGGGGAGCGCAAATTTCCCCGTCATGGTATCTACGGCTTGCCAATTTTTTTTAAACAAGGTGTCAAAACGGTTCTGTAAAGGTGTCTTTTGCCCTTGTAACCATGCAATAGAGAATTGGCGATTCACCATAATACTAAAGAGTGCTGCAATATCCGAAGGTGCTGTTGCAGTATTTAAACGGAAGCCATCAAAAACAAAAGGAATGGTATTTTTATAGTTATGTTCAAACAATGCTGTTGCAACATTTTTGAGTAAGCCTAGAGGTAAATCTGGATAGTAAGGTGAGAAAAATTCCTTTTGTTTCATTAGTTTTGATGAAGTATTTTTTAATACAGTGAGCACATCATCTTTTTCTTCTTGTATAAAGCGCATAAATTGCTGTTGATCAGCAGGAGACATTATTTCAAAAGATTTCAGGCGTGCTAAAGCAGTACTGAGTTCATCATTTTGATCATTGAGATAGCAAAATAAGAAAGGTAATTTGTTTAATTTATATTTTGCTAAAACTGTTTCTAGCATTTGTTGAATTTTGGTTTGATATAGCTCTAAATCTTGCTGACTATTGAGATAGATATAGATAATACGACCTTTTGCATCTTTATAGGTCATATTATTTTGCCAATCTTGAATCAAAATTTCTAAATTCTCACATGAAATTTGTTCGGCAACATAGCTTTTGGGTTGGAATACCCAATCAGGAGTTGAAATATTACGTTTTTGTGCAAAGTCACATTCAATTTGACCTAAGCCAATATCATAAGATTTGCTAATAAATAGCTCACCAATATCCTGTTGTGTGAATTGAGCAGCTGTTTTTTTCATCCATGCAGTGAAACTCGCTCGACTTGCTCCATCTGTTAAGAGCTCATATCGCCCTAAGTCTGAATTCCACTCGGTTGCACCCAACTCAGACAAGCTCATGATTTGCTCTTGAAGTTGAATTGCATCAAAATTAGTCAATTCTTGTAGAATTTCATTGGCTTGAGATTGATTGAGTTGACGTAATTTTAGGGTTTCTAAAATCGCAATAGCAGTTAAGGTTTTTGGGTTATTGGTTTGAAAACCACTATGAAATTTTTGTAAGAGCGTTTGCAATGTTTCAATGACATTTGCACCTGTATCACGTTCAGCTGCAAGCATTTCATCGAGTAAATAATCATGTACAAGGTCAGCAGCCGAAACTTGGAAAAGTTGAGGTTGGCTGAAGACATCTAATTGTGCAGATTTTTGTAGTAAATCTCGGATAAACGTCAGTGCTGATCGTGATTGTACAGTATGCTCTTGGCGTGTGAGTAACCATGTTGCAAATGGATGTAATGGCCAACAACCTTTTGCAATAACTTGATTAAATAAATTTTCATCGTGCCAGACAGGGTATAGTTTAGTTTTAGGTAAATACTGTGCAAGACGTAACCAAGATTGATGGAAGTTATCTTCACTTGGATATTGTTGAAATAAGCGAGTTAATTCTTGCGTATCTTTTTGGATAAGATTGGCAAAAATAGTTTCTAAATTTGAAGAAAGATGTACTTTATTGGCAGTATCAAAGCGTGTGATATAGCGTTGTAATTGTCTAGAATCTTTAGCATTAAAGCGTTTTAGATACGTTTTTAAATCGTACTGAATAAAACCAATAAATCTTATCTTATTAGCATTATCTTGAATACCTTGGAAAATTTGCTGTAGCGATGAATCACCAGCAAGGTCAGGGCGATCCGCAGCATATTCAAGATAACGACCAAATTCATCAAAGAGTAAAATAATATTTTCAAAGGGTTTATCTGTACCGCAATAGGTATCACATAAGGTTTGTAGTAGGTCTTGTGCAGATTCTTGACCATCTACAGGGATTGCACTGCCTGTAACATCCAAGAAAATTTGATCAACAGCAGCGTAAACATCTTCATTATTTTCAGTGAGTAATTGAAAAATTTGTGCTTGATCAAATTGTGCTAATTTTTTTTGAAATTCTACTGCATAAATTTGATAACTTCGTTCAACAAAACGTTGTGCTTTATTAAAACGTGGTGATAAATCTCGTACAGCTTGAGCATCAACCGCATGCATATCAAGTTGCTTAAGTACCACTTTGTTAAGCTGATTGCCTAAATGGAAATTACCCATGCCATCTAAGGCAATAATTAGGCTCGGTTTTGTAAAGGTTTCAAAACAGGACTTTGCACGTTGTCCGAGAGTAGCATCTACACGCTCTATATGCGTTAAGATTGTTTGTGCTAAAGGTGTATTAGGTTTAGATAATAATGTCGCTAATGTAACAGCTAAATGTGATTTACCCGCACCATAACCTGCAGTTGCTAACCAATAGGGATTATCTTCTCGCCCTTGTTTTGCAAGTGAAAGACTTTCAAGGAGTTCAACAACTAGTGAAGCTGTATCTTTAAGTAAATGTTGGTCTTGTTCATTGACTGCACCATGGTAATGGGGGCCATGAAAAATAAATGATTCTGCTGCAATATTGGCTTGATCTATACGATTTTGAAACCAACCAAGTTGTACTGCACCCTCGAAAAAACTTTGTTGATTAAACTGTACTAATTCTTGTAATTTCATGATTACACAAGCTCACTAAAAAATTCTGTTAAAACACGATCAGTAGAAACCAATTTAAGGATGAGAGCATTTCCTGTTAGGCGATCGATTTGTATAAACCCTTTTTCTGCCATCCAATCTAATAAACGGTTAAAGTGTTTATTAGACCAATTCATTAATAAATTCCAACGGGTTTGTGTCAAAAAATCATCAAAACTAATTTGTGTCTGTGATGAAAATAGTCGGTCCCATTCAAGAAATAAAAATGAACTGTAAGCAGGGAAAAATTTATATTCTAAAGGTGCTGTTAAGCGTTTAATCACAAGTTGTGTTTGAGCTTGCTCAACCTGAAATACGGGGATTTTATAAAAAGGAGCATCTACATTGTTTTGATCATAGCTTGTAAGAATGAGGCGTAGAAGCTTATTCAGATATTTTTGGTCACCACGCTTATCTTTTATATATTGTTCAAGTTGATCTAAATAAAATGTATCGGAAATTTGATATTTACTAGAAATACAGACATCAAACCAAGCTGAATTTAGACCTTCTCTCGGTTGTTGTGGGTCAACACGATTCATCATTAAATGCATCATGAATAAACTTACATCTTCATTTAACATGCTATCTTCTTGCAAAATAGTTTTAGCTAAAGGTGTAAGTTCTAAAGCCCAAATACTTTGTGTTTTTTCAGCTGAAAGTAAACCACTGCTAAAACCATAGGCGATAGTGGGTTCAACTTTTCCTGAACTAGCGCCTGTAGGAATACCTGTTAACTCTGAAATTTCATGTATCGTGCCATGTAAAATATGACATTCATTAGTTTTAATGAGTAATTCAGCAAGTAGTAGAGGCTCTAATTTAAATGTTTGTGGAAAGTTGTAAGTGAGGTTCATATGTTAAAACCTCGTTGCTCAAGTGCGGTGATGTTAGTAAGAATAATTTTTTCTGTTAGGTGACCATGTTGATCTTCGACATAACCTAAATAATAGCATTGTCCTTTATTTAGCTTATTTAATCTGTCACGCCAATCATTTGCATTATAATCAGAGCTGACTTGACTAAGAAGTTTGGCAAAACTATCGACTTCCGTAGTTGCAGGTTTAAAGAATAATTTAGTCGATGCTTGGAAGAGACGATCTTTCTGCTCTTTATCAAAGTTACTGATTGTTTGCGTGGCTAAAATTAAGCTAATACCAAATTTACGCCCTTCACGGAGCATTTTATCAATAGGTGAATCTGGTGCATGATCTAAGTTTTGCATTTCATCCAGCACAATAGTCATGGGCTTATCTTTGCTACCATGTTTTTGTACATAAGCCCAAATATCCCAGAGAATAAATTCAGTAATAATTCTTTGTAAGTCCCGAGGTATGTTCGTGAGCTGAATGACTTGCACAGGGAACTCATTACGAAGTTTATCTTCATATAAATTTTCGGATGCTTCTGTATCAAAACAATTCACTTTGACAAGTGTTCTAATTTTATTCGCGACACTTTCACCACGAGCACTATCAGCTTCTAAATCTTTTAAGAAGTCCGTTAAGTGATATTGAGGATTTTTTTCTAAACCTTGTTCTAACACTTTATCAATAATGGCTTGTTGCTGACTTCCGAAATCTTTGTAGACAGAGCAGAGAATATTTTTTACCCGTGTCGCAACATTAAAAGCCTTTTCTTGTACCTCTACTCCTGGAGCGATTTCATTGCTATAGGTTTTAAATGGATTGATCGGTAATGGATTGACAACCACATAATAGTCTTTAGGTTTACATACTTTTTGATAGACCTTTTCTGTGTGATGCGTTAAGAATCCATCTGTGTAATCTACAATAAAGGATGATAAACCCGCCCGAGCAAGCTCAGATAAAATACATTGAATGGCATAGGTTTTGCCCGAACCTGAAGAGCCAAAAATCAGCATATGACGGTTATTTAATTGTTTATGATGAAATGGCCAATTCACAGGAGTCAACATTTTCCCCGTTGTACCAAAACTAATATCTTTTGTGACAAGTGGAAGGGGAGAGAGTGGGTCAGTCACTTCATTTGTAACAATGTTGGCCATTGATGAAATTTTTTTCGAAGTATCAGGGGGATCTATTGTTCGAAAATCAGTTAAGTCTAAATGAGAGCCTGATGTTTGATCTTGTGTATTATCTTGACTGAAATCTGAAATATCTTCTTGTTCTAAAAGATCTGTATTTTCAGTTGCTGTTGGTTGTTGAGTGTCATCTATATAAGTGAATTCTAAATCCATACCATCAAGTAAAGCCTGCTCAAAGCTTAAGGCAGAATATTGATGAACAAGATATTTTTTTTCATTTCCATGCAGTGAATCATGGGTAAAGAAAAACTCTTTAGATTTAGATAGGTTTAGTTTGGTCTCTGTATCGCAAATTACAATTTCAGAAGACCAATGAATTTGGTAATCACCTTCAGACAGCTTTTCAAGCGCAATATTAAGATCATTTAAACAGACTTGCGCACGGTCAAGCTGAGAACGTAATACAATGGCACGATAGAGTTGGCCCCACCAATAGCGACAATCATAACGATTTTTTTGTGTTTCATGAATAGGGGTGAAAAGGTACTTTAAATGTAATAGTCCAGCTTCTATTTGCGCTTCAGCTTTAGTTAATAAAGTTTCTACTCCAGCGCCTACTTTTGCTTCAATAATTTTTGCATGAATTATAGGCTGATTATTTTCATCCATTTGTAATGAAACTTTGAGTAAATCTGGGCGATACTCTTGATCTTTAAACCAATGAGGGAAGGCATCTAAAGGGATCCATTGCTCAAGGATAGAGGAATCTATACACGGTGTTGTTTGCATTGTTAAAGCATAGCCGTATAGATTACGAATAATTTCTGATTCACCTAAAATGGCTTTGATTGAAGCTACACCAGATAAGCCTTCATTTAATGCTGTAATTTTTTCAACGAGAGGTTTTAAGTTACTTTCACGTAAAAAAGGCATGTTTGCAGAGAGATGACTACGAATTTGTGTTTTTAATAGGTCATGCGCTTTTTGGTCTGCAGAAACAGTAACATTAAGTTCACCATATGCACCATAGCCTGAACTAAAGCTGATAACTTTATGAGTATATTCGGTTTGATGTAACTTCAGTAAGTGATGATCAAAATACTGGTCAATATTTACCACCCATTGTGCCATTTGGTGTAATTGTTCAATAAGCTGTTTTGAATTTTCATCATACTGAGTTTCAGAAATAACAAAAAATTGTTCTGAATCTTTACGATCGGTGACTTCTAGGCGTGCAGTTAAATCACTGTGTTTAGATTGAACTTGAATACGTCGATTACTTAAGAGTAATTGACGACGATCAGCCGTTTGTAGATAAGTTGGTTTCGGATAGTAAATAATTGGATAAATATTTAAACGATTTGCTGATGCATCAAACTCATAGATTGGCGCTGCTTCAGTTTTACCAATTGCTTGAGCTTGCAGAAAATCAAAGTTAAATGCGAGATCGTAGCTTGTCCAAGGATATAACTGTTTGCTTGCGTCAACC
Organism: Acinetobacter sp. YH01008; assembly: GCF_013420435.1. Taxonomy (NCBI): domain Bacteria; kingdom Pseudomonadati; phylum Pseudomonadota; class Gammaproteobacteria; order Moraxellales; family Moraxellaceae; genus Acinetobacter; species Acinetobacter sp. YH01008. The sequence continues at coordinate 37,492 of NZ_VOYD01000021.1, read as the reverse complement.
AATAATCTTTGCTGAATATTTGTACGTTTTGATGCAAAATGATTAATTCGTAGATCTAGTTTTTTATCTAGTTTACTAAATTGATCAAGCAAATGACTATGCCAAATTTGCAAGGTGTTCACTGCATTTAAGTGAGATAAACCAACGGTATAAATAGTTAAATGTACAGTATAGTAAGGTGAAGACGTTATATTTTTTAAAATCTCTTGGCTTAAATACTGTTGTAAGCCAGAGAGTAGCGTTGATAATTTAGAAACATTGATAGCTAAAATTCTCAAGCCATTACAAACATGATGATTCGCTAAGGCGTAATCAGTCAAGACATTATAAATAATGTCTTGTTCAGGAACTTTCTTAACGACTTCTTTAACATCATCATCTTCGTCAATATCATCATCTTGTAATAATGCTTGAATAGATAAGTCCAATTCACCTGTAGGTTCACTACCAATAAAATGAAGCCATGAGAAAGATTTAATTTGGGTGCTGATGCCTTGCTTTTGTTTTAAAGCCAATAATGGTGCTTGAATTTCAGCAAGATTACAAATGCGATCATAGGTCAATCCATTCGGTAAATCTTCAGATTCTTGATGAGTAAGTTCAATAGCTTCATTAATAAATCTTGTTTGCGCTTGAATAAGTTCAAACACACTTGGATGAAATGCTGACAGTAAAATTTGATTGATATTATGAAGGTCAAGGCGTTCAGATTGCTCTACAAAGCAGAATGCATAATAGACACGCTCAATCATTTCTTTTGCTTCAAAAGTTGCTAAAGATTTAAGTCGTTCACAAAGTTGCGTATAGGCCGTAATCAGTAAATGTGCTTTGGTCTGTGCGAAATAACGACCATGATCTAAATAGTTCTGAATAAATTGGATATATGTTGCTTTTAATTCAATGCAAAGATGCTGTATATCAGAATGGTTTTCTAGAGAAAAGTCATGGAATACATCATCTATAGTCATGTTATTTAAGCCTAAACTTAATAAACGACATGCTTCTTGCTCATCAGTTGCATAGTAAATAGCTTTGAAAATTTGTTCAGGTAAAGTAAAAACAGGCAAAGTGTAGTCAGAGTAAGCGAGAAGATGACGATGTAAAATATTGGCTAAACTGACATGAATACGTTCGACTTGATACTCAGAAAAAGCCCATTTAAAGGCATATTCTTCTTCTTTTTCACCCGAGATAGTGATTTTAAATAAAACAACTGGATTGGTTGTTTTAAAAGAATATTCAACTGTGTCTTGTGCATCGGGTGTTAATAAAGGTGAAAAATGTAGTTCGACTTCATTAAAGCCTAAATCAAGATGATTGATTTGCTCTTCAATACCACCTAATGCACCGTGTAATAGTACACGTGCAAGTGCTTTATGAGAAAGATTCTGTGCTGAATTATTATGATCTGATAAATCATGTTGGAAGTTTTTAACCGCAATATTGACCCGCGTAACTTCTGAAAAATCATAGTTTTTTTGGTATTGCTGTAATGCAAAATGTAAGCCTTTTTGAATAGCTTCAAGACTATGACCACGGTAAAGCGGAATACTTTGTTTAGGTTCTGACGTTTTTTCCTCCTTTAGCCCCAATGCTTTTACTAGAGGTAGGAGATCAATTTGTTTTAAGTAGTGCTTTGCTTCTGGATGAGCATTAAAAATAAATAATTCTACATTTTTCAAATAAGTATGTATTTCCATATGATGGATACCATCAATATCTTTAACTTCAAAAGGATCTTGATTTAAATGCGTATAGATTTTTTGATAATCTTTCTTTTTACGTGCTTTCGCTTTATAGCGAGCATGACTAATAAATTCATAGGCATTTTTTAGATATTGTAAGCCTTTTTTGTTTTGAAAGATTTTGAGATCATTTTCGATATTTAAATAGGGAATCCCAATGTTTGGAAGTACTTTGAAAAAATGTGAAAAAATATCTTTGAATTCAGAATTATTCCCTATGCTTGAGAAGCATTGTATCAATAATTGACTACGTTGATTTAAAGTTAAAGGGATCAATTGATTGATGTGTTGAATAGTTGAATTGAACTGCTGAAGTTGTGTATCAGAAATATAAACATCTAAGTCTTCAAAGGCGGCAGTTAACCAAGTTTGATATTGTTTATCTAAAGACAACCAAATTTTTTCATCATCGCAGATAAAGAAATCAGAAAGCCCACCTTTATCAGTTGTATGATCTAGACCAACTAAAAGTATAAGTAGTTGATCAACATGTTCATCATTCAACGTACGATTACGATACCAAGTCAGTTTATCTTCATGATCTAACCAGCCCTTTTCTTGTAAATCAGAAAAAGCTTGTTGATCTAAAGGATTTAAGCTTTGATTTTCCCAATAATGAATGAGTCCATGGGCAACTTTAAAATAGCTCTTAAACTGATCATGTAAAGGAAATACCTGACTTAAATGTGAAAAAATCGTAAAAACCTGATGAGGCATCAAGCTCTGTGTAACAATCCTCAATTCATTGGTTTTAAGAAAATTTTCTTGAATAGTATTAACTAAAAAGTTTTTATAACTCTCTAAAAAAAAGTCGGTTTTCATCTTTATTCTCAAATTTAAGGGTTTTTTACAATAGAAACAGAGTCTGATAATTCGATCAGTAAACCTGATTGTTTTAAGCTTTCCTCAAACCAGTTCAATTTAATATCAGTTGTAGGATCACTTGACTGTTCATATTGCCATTGCAAAGCTTCTTGTAATTGCTCACCAAAAAATGAGATTGCAAAATGAGTTTGAATTCTGGCTAAAAACTCAGTCATCTGAATGCGTTTTCCAGCAGGAATTAAAGTGTAAACAAATAGGCGAATCATATTCGCATTCAAGACAAAACGTTGATGTCCACCTGTAATAGGAATTACCAGACCAATGGTTTTAGCCATTTTTTTAAAGACATCAAAACTATGTTTGTCAATATTGGTATATTCACTTTCTTGCACACCATGTTTTTTGCCTTCTGCGCGCAAAATTCGATAAATAATTTCTTCACTTTTTTGATAAGAATTTTCTGCATATTTGCGAATAGGATCGGATGTTATTGCTGTCGGTGAGCAAGCGATCCAAGCATAATGACCATGAAAGTTTTTTGTTTCATGGGCTGTTGTATCAAGTTGTCTTGAGCGCGCCATAATAGAACGTAGAACTTGCATCACACAAAGTAGTTGTAATAATTCAATTTTTTCTAGTTTACTAATATTAGATTTCAATAATGACAATAATTCGTTTGCAAATAAAAATGCTTCAAACACATAGCTCTTGGGTATGGTTGCTAATTTTGCATGCGATATTTTTGCTTTTGGAAGGTCGAAATCTTCTAGAGCATCTTCAATAAAATCACAAATTTTTTCAATTGATTGAGTCTCACTTCTGAATAATTTATTGAGTTCATTTTCAAGTTGTTGTTGTAAGCTCTCTAAATTAAATTCAAGATGTTTATACTGGTCAGTAGATGCCATTTTTTGAATGAAATCTGTATTTTCAGTTATATTTGAGAACAGATAACCTAATTGTAAAAATAAAACTTCCCCACCACGAGCCATGAAATTATGATCGCTGAGTGAGAATTTTACAGTACTCTCTTCCCAATCATTAAAGTTTTCAGTCGTATGAGACCAAGTAATTTCACGACCTAATAGCATAGGTGTGATCGGCAGGAAATTGTAAGTTGACCACGTTCGATTTTTTGCAACACCTACAAAACCATAAAGTAAAGCTTGCAAAGTCTGTACAAGTTGATTTTTTTCTGTCGCAGAAATAGAAGGGCTCATTCTATTCTTTAATTGTTCAATAGCATTTAAAAACTCAATTTGATGTGCAGGATGACGAGTTTCTAATTTTGATTGACTAAAAAAACTAAAAAATTTTAATGCTAATCGTGTAGATGGGCAATAATGAGTTGTTTGATCATTCACTTGAAAACTATTTTCACCAAAAGTATTTTTATTTTCATCTGCTTTTGCTGAATTAAAAACTAATAAAAATTCTGATAAATATTCTGTTGGTGTTTGATCTGCATAAAATCGGCGTCCAAAAATATCTAAGGCAATATTAGGTTTTTTGTCAGTATTAGAGGGATTTTGATTGGGGGTGTTTTTCTTAGGGAAATAACTATATGTATTTAAAGTGCTCAACGAATTAATCCTCTAAAGTTAAAGTTTTATTTTGTTTTAAGTCTAATTCAATTTTAATAATATTCTCTTGAATATCACCATTAGATAAAGTACGTATTAGCGTAATTTCATCTTCATGATCAATTTCAGAATATTCGATAAGACTTAATTTAAATCGTTCTAATTGAGTTTTATAAATAGGTGTAAGGGACTCTGTGATATCACCTTTAATAATATTTTGAATATAGTCAAGTAAGGGTAAGCTTAACTCTAAGCGGACCTCATTTTCCTTTTTAAGAGTTAAATAGGGTTGTTGTTTATTATTACAGTAATTAACAATGAATTCTTTTTCCATAAAGCTACAAATTTTAATTTGTGCGATTTGAAATATAGAACTATCTGACCGTTTTAATGTAATGTTTAAATACTTATCTTCACTTATACCGCTGAAAAATAAATTAAGAGCTTGCAAACTCATTTTTTTAATTTGACGAGCATCCTCGGCCATAAATTTTTGAGTATCTAAACGCCACTCACTATATTTTTCAATATTAGGAGATCCTAGAAATTGTGCTTGAGCATTGGTATATGTGGTTGGGTATAAATTATAGATAAAGATTAAACGTCTTAAAGCAGGTTTAAAAAGATGTATACCACTATCTTGATCTTTTTGAATATAATTTTTGATTATGCTATGCAAAGCTGGGGTTATACCTTCAAAATTTTTAAGATCAGCTATAAATTTTTCGATTTCTAAACTGCGATAACCTGCGAAGTTTAATGTATGAAGTAAATGAATCGCAGGAAGTTTAAATGCATTCTCCCATGGAAGATGGTTTTGATATCCAAAAAATAAGTCACTGAAAATAATAGGATGTATAGGGGAGTCTTCAAGTTGAAAACCACCTGTCAATGATGCGCAGAAATGAGCAAGCATTTGCCTAAGGGTTAAACGTTTTTCATAATTGAGTAAATATAAATAAAGTAAACGTATACTATGGATGACATTGTCTACGTTATTTTTGATAGAAAGGTAGTTTTGAATAATGGGATGTTGAGGGTGGCTTTCAACTAATTCATGCCATGAGCTATGTTGAATAATTTTTTTAAATATTGATAGGGCAACTTCAATATTATCTAATTTAGCTATATTGATAATGAAAAGCTTTTTATTGTGAATGTTGAGGCTTAAATTTAGATGGTCTAAACTTTCTAATTGATCAGAAATATAGATTTCTTTATCTAATAAACTAAAAATTTCAGATTCAATATCTTGTGTTAAGTCAATAGATTTTAGATATTCAGTAATAGAAGTAAGTAAAGGTCCTGTATTACTTACAATCAACCAATTGTCTGTTTCATTAAATGCTTGAGAGAGCCATTTTATCCGTTCGGATAGACTTAACTCACTCATATCTTTTAAGATGTTTAAATTATATTTTTCTGAATATTCATGTTTTTGAAAAGCATGCTGCTGAAATTTTTCATCTAAACGTTTAATTAAATCAAATGCAATGGTTGATTTACCATCGCCAGCATGTCCAGTAATAATAATGATGTTATTTTTATCTTTTGTAAGCAAATTATAGATATGTTGAACAATAGGAAATTCGGAGTAAATTTCATTAAAATATGTCGTATTTATTTGTGATTCTGCTAAAGCATTTGCTCCAGCCGGCGTTAAATTATGTAAGGAATTTAAATAGCTTATAAAGTCAAAAGTCATTTTTTCTTGTCCCAAAAAAATATTTCAAAGTAAAAGGTATAATTAATGTATTAAGTGTCTCAAAAGTTCATCAATATCTTCTTTTGAAGTTGTGAGACCTAAGCTAACTCGTATTGTAGATAATCCTTCTTCTATAGAGAGTCCTATTTCTTTCAGGACATAAGAAGCTTCTACATTCAGTGATGAACAGGCTGATCCATTTGAACAAAGAATGCTTGAGTTAGCGATAAATAACTGACTTTTAAAATGTGGTACCGTGAAGTTAATAATATGTGGAATTGCATGTTCGAATGGTGTATTTAATTTCCAACCTAAATTTAAAATTTTTCTTTTCAGATAATTTGATAAGTCTTCAAAATACCCTTGATGTTGAGATAACATCTCGTCCGTTGCTGCTGTAGCAAAAGCAAGAATTAAAGGAGTTGCAAGGGTGCCTCCACGTAATCCAAATTCTTGACCTGCACCATGAATAATAGGCTGGAGTTTAGTTTCTCGTATATCTCTGATATACAAAGCCCCAATTCCCTTAGGACCATAAATCTTATGTGCAGAAAGGGAAAGAAAATCAATATTTAAGTCATCTACATCAATTTTTAATTTTCGATAGGATTGCGCTGCATCAACATGAAATTTAATATTTTTTTTAAAGCAAGCATCACCAATTTCTTTGATTGGTTGAATAGATCCTAGTTCATTATTTACATGCATAATGCTGACAAGCACCGTATCTTCACGCATGTGTGAAATAATATCTTGTGCTTTTACAATACCATTTACTTGTGGTGCAATATAAGTAATTTCATAACCAAATTCTTTTTTTAGAAAATTACAAATAGACAAGATACATTTATGTTCGATAGTGCTTGTTATAATATGCTTGCCTTTTTTTGTGTTAGCAAGTAGATAACCTTTGATTGCTAAATTATTTGATTCGGATGCTCCGCTCGTAAAAATGATTTCACTTGTATATGCTCCGATCGACTCCGCAATTTTTTCACGAGCAATTTCTATTTTATCAGAAGAAGATCGACCCATTTGATGAGCTGAAGAAGGGTTTGAGTAATCTTCCTGAAAAGAACGAAATAATTCGGTTTCAACAGAAGGGAGTAAAGGGGTCGAAGCAGCAAAGTCTAAATAAACCATCTTCTACTTAAATCTACGATTGTATTTTGATGATACATCTGGAAGTATTAGTTTTCAAAAAAATAATCACTAAATACGTCAAATTATGTCGTTGAATCGCTTGTGCTTTATTTTAATAATTTAGCCTTTATGTAGTAATTATATTAATAAAGGCAATTTATTAATGGATTTCGTGAGCTTTAACTTAAAAATGACAGGATTTCATCCCTTCTTCTGAAAATATTTTGTCTATATTTTACACAATAAAGGTCGTTATTCTTAGAACTCAAGTATACAAAAAGCCAATTATCTCAGTAAGATAATTGGCTTGAGCAAAGAGTTTGGCTATCCGCTTATTCGTCGGTCATCCCAATAACACGGCACTACAATCAAATGGTTCTCATGTAACCGAGACCATAATCTTACACCTAAATCCCGCTGCATATTTTGGACTGTGAAATTGGAAATCAGCAGGGTAGATTTCATGTTGTCATAACGACTATACAAAACCTTATGTACCATCTCCAGGCGTTTTTCATGCCGGTCATGCAGGCCATATTCATCTATCACTAATAAATCAAAATTGGAGAAATGGTCGATAACTTCCTTCTCAGAACGTGAAGCATCTGACCAGGTATCCATCATTTTTTGAGCAATTTCTGCACTGGTATAGTAGCGTGCAGATTTTGTACTGTTATGTAGAATGTTGCGAATGATTGATGCACTCAGATGGGTTTTACCTGTACCCGGTGTACCAATCATCAACATGTTCGGGTTGTGGTCAGAAATAATCTGCTGTGCAAAGGCCTGACATAGCTTGATGGTATTGTCTTGTTCAGGGCATGCAACTACATAATTTTTGAAGCCACGATCCAGGTAGCGTTTATTGAGCCCTGAATTTTTAATTTTCTGTTGTAGCAATCGCTGTTGCAATTCATCCTCATAGGCTGCATGTGAGTGATGGACGTTTTCTTTGGCACACAATTTACAGAGCCTGTGACCTGCAATTTCCATCAGGGGTATATGATGGGTAGGGCAAAGTGTTTCCGTTGTTTCTGCGCGAAACTGGAGTGTTTTAAGCATGGTATTCATGGCTGATCTCCTAAATCCATTTTGAATTTTCTAAAAAACTCTCATTTTTTTCTTCAAAATTTGAAGATGAAGATGAAGATGAAGATGAAGATGAAGATGAAGATGAAGATGAAGATGAAGATGAAGATGAAGATGAAGGTGAAGATGAAGATGAAGGGCATGGTTCAAGCATGACTTGAGTAATACTCGGGCTCTTCTCAGGAGCTGCTTGAGCATTTACTTTTCGTTGCTTAGTTGATGCTTGAGCATTACTTGCGGATTTATTCCAGCGTGCTTGAGCTGCATTTTTAGCTTTATCAGATTTCATTTGCTGATTTTGCAATGCCTGGCTTTTTAGACTGGTTAAAAAATTTGAATGAATCTGCCCAGATTCGACTTCAAACAATTCCAGGGCTATCAGCGTATTCAACAAAGATTTAGCCTTGGTATGTTGCGATAATTTTGTGATGCTACATACAGTCGCCAAGTCATGAGGGATGGCACCATTTTTCCAGAAATCCATCATTAACAGCAGTGCTGCACCAATTTGTTCTGCCGTCATTCGTGCAAATTTTGCCTGTAGGTCGCCAATATAGAGTGGCATCCAAATTGAAATATCTTTATGCATGTGTTCACCTTTTTATAGGTATAGAGGGGCTAAGGTCACCGATTTGATGACCTTTTATGTTTGTTTTATTAGTGAGCTAGGCTCATTAACCGGAGACGGGCCTGTTGAGCCAAGTCATCGTAATGAGCTTGCCCTTCATCCAGCATTCGCTGTAGCCAGAGTCTTAATGCTTGGTGATCATCGAAGCATTTATTGATTTCCAGCAAAAAGGCCAGATTGTGCAGTTTGGGAATGTGTAACTCGTGAATGAGTTCACGCGCGACCATATCTGCTTCTGGACTAACGACTACGCCGCCAAAGAAAGCTTTACTGTTCATGGGCAAGCTCCTCTGTATTCAGTCTCTCCAGCATGGCTTCAAAAGCGCTACCATCGCGACGTGTAACATTCGGAATATAGCGGCTATAGACCCGAAACAGCATTTCAGTGGTTGAATGTCCCAGTTGGCGTGCGATCCATTCCGGATTCTCGCCTGCCGACAACCAGAGTGTTGCTGCGGTATGGCGTGTTTGATAAGCACGACGGGGCTTTAGCCCTAAAAAGCGTAGTAGGGGATGCCAGACACGCTTGTTTACAAGGCGATAATCGAGAGGCCCACCATCACGATTGCAGAATACAAACTCTGATTTACCATTATTTAAGCTTTTCTGTTGCAGAAAGGCCTGATAAACCCGATCACTCATTTGGATGGTACGGTCAGAACCATAAGTTTTGGTTCCACCAAGCTCCCCATTTACTAACGCTTCTCTGACATGGATTTCACGACGTGGTAAGTCCACATTTTTCCATTGCAAGCCATCGATCTCACTGGTGCGCATACCTGTGAAAAATCTAACAGTATAATAAGGCTTGAAATCATCACGAACTGTGGCAAGGATTGCGTGTACTTCCTTTAATGAAAAAGGTGTTACTTCAATCTTTCCTTGCTTTAAGTTCTTGATATTCTTATAAGGGCTATCAAAGTCATATCGTTCAGCAGCACTATCGAGTATCATGCGCAGTGCTATCATAATCTGGTTGATTCTTGATGGTGAAAGACATTCTTGGTTTTTCCCGTGAGTCACTTTGGCGAGGGATGAGCGGAATCCAAGAATGTCTGACTTTTTAATATTAATAACCGGAATTGTGCCAAAAAAAGGGATTAAGTACTTTTTGATCACAATTTGAATTTTTCCCTTGTAGCTTGTACGCCATTCTATTTCTTTATCAGTGAACCAAATTTCACAGAATTTTGAAAATAGAGGTGTTTTAGAGCTGATCTCATTTACTCTGTTTTCTGCATTTTTGATTTCTTTCAAACGAGAACTTTTTGGAAAGTATTTAGCATAGTCAAAAATACCCAATAAGATTTCTGCTTCCATTCGCTCAATCGCTTTTTCAAGCTTTTTGCGATTTTGAGCATTGTCTTCCAGAGCTGTTGTTTCACGACAACGGATGTTTAAGTATCGAAAATCGACACATAACTTACCGTATCTAGTACGGATGGCAGCCATAATAATGTTCTCCTTACTGAAGTTGTAGGCTGTGTAGCGAGCCTAAAGTGGTTTTGGTCATATCTTCTTCAATACGCTCCCATACATATAAAATTTTGCGTCCACCAAAAGGGCGGATGTAATGAATGCCTTCGATTAGAACACTGTCCTTCAACTGATTACGGATGGTACGCTCGTTGTAATGGATTCGTTCCGCCAGTTCTTTTGTAGTAATATAAGTAAGATTCATGTCTGTATCCTTCTATAAAGTATCATAATGGTGTTATTTAAGGTCACAATGCAATAATAGATGCATTTAAGACACCATGCAAGTACTTTATTACACAATGGTGGTAATTAATGATAGTTTGTAACTTGCCAGTACTTTTGGCAGAACGAAGAATGAAAGTAGCGGATGTAGTGCGGGCGACTGGAATGAGTAAGACAACATTACATAAGTTATATAATGGTCAATCGACTCGAATAGATTTTGAAACGTTAGAAAAATTGTGTGTATTACTTAATGTTGAAGTGGGTGATTTATTAAAATTTAAGAAAAATGAAGAGAAAAATGATTGATTGAAAGAGAATAAAATTGAGTTTTTTATCATAAGTAAATGTTTTAATTATGTATTTATGGTGACCAAATTTGGTCACCATAAAAATTAATAAAATAAGAAATACTAAAATTGATGAAAAAAAGAGAAGTCAAGTGTGTGGGAGAGGTGTTCTGATTATCTATAATAAAATTGATTAAAAAAATACCAAAATAGTGAATGAGTTGATTTGTATATGATAAAGGGAAGGCACGTTTAGGGCACTTTTGGTCACGCACCAGCTTCAAAAAACACGTTGTCTAAAAATTTTAGAACTTCTTCCAAAGCTAGAACAGAGAGGTTTTAGAAAAAATATTGTTAATAATCAACAATAAAAAAGCCCCCATCTTTCGATGAGGGCTTTTTGAATCTGGAGCGGGAAAGGAGACTCGAACTCCCGACCCCAACCTTGGCAAGGTTATGCTCTACCAACTGAGCTATTCCCGCGGAGTCTATAAAGTTTTTTAAATGAAAAAACTAAATGAAAAAATTTTGAGCGGGAAAGGAGACTCGAACTCCCGACCCCAACCTTGGCAAGGTTATGCTCTACCAACTGAGCTATTCCCGCATGCCGTGTATAATACAGCATGAAAAAATGTGGTCAACACCTTTGTTAAAAATCTTGTATCAATTGCATAAAATAAAAGCAAAATACTTTGGACCAGACAATAAATCGCCAATATTCATGTGGGAATTCATGAAACTTCGCCACAATCAACGGATTGCGCTGTGACAGATTACTAAAATACTCAGCAGAACAAGGTATACTGACTTTATATTTTCAAAGATTGGAGTCAAGGCCATGAGCTTAGAACAACAACTGAAAGATCGTTTAGCACAATTATCTCCGACCCATTTAGACGTGGTGAATGAATCTTCGGGTCATGGCGGTTATTTCCCTGGAAAAGAGTCTCATTTTAAAACTGTGATTGTCAGTCAGGCCTTTGCCGGTTTACGTCCAGTCCAGCGTCATCAGAAAGTCTATGCTGCTGCTGGTGATTTACTGGCCAAAGACAAGATTCATGCGCTGGCAATCCATGCATTTTTGCCTGAAGAATGGGCAGGGCAGGACACGACCAGTCCAGCTTGTGCACATGCACCAAAAAACTAAGAGGAAATGATGGAAACTCAACTTTTAGTCAAAATTATTCATATGTCAGCAGCAGGATTGGCGATTGTCGCCATTCTTGCCCGTGCCTTGACTTTGTTTATTGGTACACAAGGCAACCTACCGAATCCAAAGGCAAGAATTGCGCTGGTGGCTTTACAGCATCTGGCCATTACGGTGATCGCGTTTACAGGTATTGTGTCATTGGTGATCAAGGATTTTGATGTGCAACCCTGGTTTTATGCCAAGGTTATTTTATTTTTTGTGCTGGTATCCTCTTTAGCTAAAGCCTATAAAAAAGATGATTCAATCTTGCTGGCACAACGCCGGGCTGGCTTATTTATTGCGGTAGTTTCATTGGTTTCTATTTTGACCTTGGTGATGATCAAGCCGAATTTTGGCTAAAAGCAAGCAGGCTGTGACTTCAAGCGCAGTCTGCCTATGTGAATAATTAAAAATACAAGTGTGATAAAAGTAGTTAAAAATAACAGGAGGGGACATGCATACACGTGTGGTATTTAATCAAAAAGGTGGGGTGGGTAAGTCCAGTATTACCGTTAATCTGGCCGCGATCAGCGCACATCAGGGTTTAAAAACTTTACTCATTGATCTGGATCCACAAGCCAATTCCAGTCAATACGTATTAGGTGAGGATGCGACCTATTCAAGTGACAAGCCGGCATTAGAACCGAATATTGAAAACTATTTTGAAAATGTGCTGGGCAATCAGCAAAGTAAAGGCTTGCTCGGCAATGCAATTGGCTCGATTTTGAAAAGCCGTAGCAAAGGTCTGGAAAGTTATGTGCATCAGTCTCCCTTTAAGTATCTGGATGTGATTCCAGCCAGCCCGACACTGGGCGCTTTGGCACATGCACTGGAGTCCAAGCATAAAATCTACAAACTGCGAGATGCTTTACAACAATTGTCCGGGCAATATGATCGGGTGTTTATTGATACCCCACCGGCGTTTAATTTCTTTACACTGTCAGCTTTGATTGCGGCAGACCGCGTGCTGATTCCATTTGACTGTGATGTGTTTTCTAAACGCGCCTTACAGACCCTGATTGAAAATGTCATTGAAACCCAAGATGACCATAATGAAAGACTGGAAATTGAAGGTATTGTGGTGAATCAGTTTCAGGCACAGGCCAGATTACCGCGTGAAGTGGTGCAGCAACTGAAAGATGAAGGATTGCCCGTACTCAATAGTATGTTACCGCCCTCCATCTTAATGAAAGAATCTCATCATAAAAATCAGCCCCTGATTCATTTGGCTACTGATCATAAATTGACTCAGGCCTATCAATCGTTGTTCAATGAGATAGAGCAGAACTAAGATCGAGTTAACTATGAAACTTGTGAAATTAAGCCTGAGTATTGCAGCATTTGCATTGCTGAGTGCTTGTGCAACAACGGTAAAACCCACCTATGTGTCCCCGACCCAGTATCAGACCTTGGGTTGTCAGCAGCTGCAAGGCGAATATAACCGTATTCAGCAATATATCGACAATGGTGTGGAAGCACCAAAACGCACGGGTGTAGGTCTGGGCGTCGGTCTGGGTGGTGGCTGGGGCAGTCGCGGTGGTTGGGGAATTGGTCCGAGTGTTTCCGTCAATATGGGACAGTCATCCAATACCAAGCGAACCGAACTGGCACGGCTGTTAGGTGAACAGGAAGCGATTGTTCAGGCCGCCCGTTACAAAAATTGTCCGATTGTGGTTCGTCAGAATATTGCTAAATAACCAATTCCTGATCTCTTCATAAATGCTGATCTTGGGTCAGCATTTTTTATGCTTTTTTCAAAATAGCCGAGCTGATATTCCGCTTAATATCACTTGAAATGGCGCATATCGTTTCAGCATTCTAGATTTATAGAGCTGTTCTGGCATGAGAATATTGATTAAGCTATAAGCTAGGCCCGGAATAGTTCATCACGATGATTGAAAATTGGTTATTTGTATTGGGGCTAATCGCCGTTCTGATGATTCCAGGGCCGGCGAATGCCTTGGTCGCCAGCTCTGCGTATCAGCAGGGTCAGGCCAAAACCAGCCTTTATATTCCGGCCATTCTGATGGGCTATTTTTATGCGATTAATGTCTGGGCTTTGTTAATTCATCTGGCTTTACCGATCTGGCCAAATTTCAAAAGCTTGTTGTATGTCCTGAGTACCATCTGTGTGGGCTGGATGACGCTGCATTTATATAAGGCCCAGCAGTTAGAACGCTATAGCAAAAATCATCCGCAGATTCGTCCCTGGCAAATGTTTACTGTCACCTTAAGCAATCCTAAAGCAGCATTGTTGGCCTCCGGGATTTTACCCATGGAAACCTGGCAAAGTCCGACCAACTTTGTTCTGGTGTTTGCTGCCTTTTGCTTAAGTACCGTTCCAGTAGGGATTTTCTGGATGGTCTTTGGTCAGGCAATTTTGAGCAGTCACTCTGAAAAAATAAAAGCCGGCCTTATTTATAAAGGCTCGGCTCTGTTTGTACTGCTTTGTCTGATCCCATTACTGATCAAGCTCTGGGATTAAATGCACAGGCTATAAAAAATCTTAAGCTGTTTTACTTTTTTTGAGTCTTTGTTGAATAAAGCCGATCACACCTGGCAAGACACTTAAAATAATAATACCGAAAATCAAATAGGTGAAGTTATCTTTGACGATCGGCATATTACCGAACATATAGCCCAGAATGACAAATGAGCTGATCCAGATAAATCCACCCACTACATTATAGCTCAGGAAATATTTGTAATTCATGCTGCCAGCACCAGCGACAAAAGGTGCAAAGGTACGAGCAAAAGGCACAAAACGCGCAAAAATAATGGTTTTACCACCATGTCTGGCAAAGAATTGCTGGGTCGCCAATAAATGTTTTTTATTGATAAAGCGCGATTCAATCTCGAAAACCCGCGGCCCGATATATTTGCCAATATGGTAATTCAGGGTATCGCCCAATACTGCCGCAACAAATAAAAGCGAAATCAGTACCCAGGGATCCATCACACCTGTAGACGCTGCCAAAGCACCTGCTGCAAATAGCAAGCTGTCGCCGGGCAGGAACGGCATCACCACCAAACCTGTTTCCACAAAGATAATCAGGAAAAGAATGGCATAAATCCAGATCCCGTAATTGGTGATAAATTCAAGCAAGTGATCATCAACATGCAAGATAAAATCAATCAGTTCCATGAGCCCAGTACAAGCAAAAGTGTGCTCAAATCCTAACAGCGATCACCTATAAAGTCAGTAATAAAAGTCGACTATTTTGCGGCTTATTTTTCTGCTGTCGGGCGAATCCCTTCACTTTTAAAATAGATATATCAGCGTATAAATATATTTTTATTGGGGCTTTTTGAGCAGATGACACAAATTCATCATGGCGTTACACAACGTCTGCGGCATCTATTTCGGCTTTCTGTTTAGATCATGGAATCATCATAAAAATGGCAGGTCAACACACATGAAAAAATATATTCTGGCGACACTGGTTCTGGCAGCTGCCAGTCCGGCACTTTGGGCTAAATCAGATCAGGCTATTCTGGAGGAAGCAAAACGGAATGTGGT
Organism: Acinetobacter sp. YH01008; assembly: GCF_013420435.1. NCBI lineage: Bacteria > Pseudomonadati > Pseudomonadota > Gammaproteobacteria > Moraxellales > Moraxellaceae > Acinetobacter > Acinetobacter sp. YH01008. Next base: position 22,074 of record NZ_VOYD01000021.1, on the reverse strand, counting down.
CAGTATTGCTCAGGCACATAAAATGAAAGATGAAACTGGCGTGACCTTAAGGGGGCAGATCGTCAAACAGCGTGCAGCACAAAGTGACGAATTTGAATTAAGAGATAAAACCGGCAGCATCATGATTGATGTGGATGACGACCACTGGAAAAGATTAAAACTCAAAGCAGGCGATCGGGTAGAAGTCTGGGGCGAGGTCGATACGCACCGCAACAAACCCACCGATATTGAAGTGATTCAGATTGAACGCGTGAAATAAACCATTCATTTGGCTGGAACAGAAAAGCAGCGAAACTCTGCTCTCCTGTGAACCAGTCAAAAATGAGGGCATTATTTTCTGAAATTTCTTAACTGTTTAATATTTAAACCAATTGGAATAGTGTGCTTAAACACAAGAAAAATGCTAGAATACGGCGCTTATCTTTCGTTTGCCTTTCATAGTTGTTCGTCATGACTACCAATACTCAAATTACTGAAGATCGTATCCTGATTCTGGATTTCGGTTCTCAATATAGTCAGCTCATTGCACGCCGTGTCCGTGAAGCTGGTGTATATTCTGAAATGTATGCCTATGATATGTCTGAAGAAGACATTCGTGCATTTAATCCAAACGGTATCATCTTGTCTGGTGGACCTGAGAGCGTTCACCTTGAAGGCAGCCCGCGTGCGCCACAAGTGGTATTCGAGCTCGGTGTACCGGTATTGGGTATTTGTTATGGCCTGCAAACCATGTGCGAACAGCTTGGCGGTAAAGTCGAGCCAGGTACTGTGCATGAGTTCGGTTATGCAGAAGTTGATATCGTGGTACGTGACAAGCTGATCGGTAATTTACAGGACCGTGAAAACCAGTTGCATGTCTGGATGAGTCATGGTGACAAGGTTGCCCGTATTCCAGAAGGCTTCCAGATCACTGCACAAACTCCAAGCTGTCCAATTGCGATGGTGTCTGACGAAACTCGTGGTTTCTATGGTATTCAGTTCCATCCTGAAGTGACACATACCTCTAAAGGGGCAGAATTACTGTCGAACTTCGTTCATCAAATTTGTGGTTGCCGCGGTCTATGGACGCCAGAACACATTATTGATCTACGTGTAGAACAGCTTCGCCAACAGATCGGTGATGAAAAAGTATTACTTGGTCTTTCAGGTGGTGTGGATTCATCTGTCGTTGCAGCGCTGTTGCATAAAGCGATTGGTGATCAGCTGACATGTGTGTTTGTCGACAATGGTCTGCTTCGTTTGAACGAAGGTGATCAAGTGATGCAAATGTTTGCTGACAATATGGGGATTCGTGTCATCCGTGCTGCTGCAGAAGAGCGTTTCTTGACTGCACTTGCAGGCGAAGTTGATCCTGAAGCAAAACGTAAAATTATTGGCCGTGAGTTTATTGCAGTCTTTGCTGAAGAAGCACGTAAATTAGATGGGGTAAAATTCCTGGCTCAAGGTACGATTTATCCAGACGTGATTGAATCTGCTGCAAGCAAACAGGGCAAGGCACATGTGATTAAATCGCACCACAACGTGGGTGGTTTACCAGCAGACTTGGCTTTTGAACTGGTTGAACCATTACGTGACTTGTTTAAAGATGAAGTACGTAAATTGGGTACCACTTTGGGCTTGCCACACAGCATGATTTACCGTCATCCATTCCCAGGCCCAGGTCTAGGTGTGCGTATCTTGGGTGAAGTGAAAAAAGAATATGCAGACATTTTACGTCTTGCTGATGACATTTTTATGCAGGAACTTCGTGCCAGCGGTTGGTATGACAAGACTGCTCAAGCATTTGCGGTATTCCAGCCGGTGAAATCTGTCGGTGTTGTCGGTGATGGTCGCCGTTATGCATGGGTAATTGCACTGCGTGCAGTAGAAACTGTGGACTTTATGACTGCTCGTTTCGCGCATCTTCCTTATGATCTAGTCGATAAAATCTCGACTCGTATCATGAATGAAATTAAAGATGTTTCTCGTGTTGTGTATGACGTATCGTCTAAACCACCTGCAACTATTGAATGGGAGTAAAATCGGGATTTCTAAAAGCGATAGCTTTTAGCCGATTTTACGCCAAGAGCTATGCTCGCGGCAGTGAGGGATTTCACGAAGCACGGCTTCTTGCCTAAATTACGGCAAAGGCTATGGTTGCGCCAATCAGGATTTCACGAAGCACGGCTTCTTGCCTGAATTACTGCCAAGGCTATGGCTGCGCCAGTCAGTGTTTCAAGGAGCACGGCTTCTTGCCTGAATGATGCCAAGCGCTATGCACGTAGTAAATATCTGGTTGATCGGAGATATCCCGATAAAAAAAGAGCGCTTCGGTGCTCTTTTTTATGAGTTTTTATGAGGATTTTTTCTTCGTGATAGAATATGCAACTTTTCCATGTAAAGTTTATAAAAATTTAAGTTTTCACTAATATTCCTGATTTCATTATTTAAAGGGCAGATCAGAATTGCTTGGTTTGATTGGCCTTTGAATGACCTTGCTGGGTCACGAGCTTAAAGGCATTCCAGGAATTGGCTGGAGCAGGTTTGGGCTTTTCCAGCATTTTGGAATGATAAACTTCAATCCGATTTCGGCCTGATTTTTTCGCCTGATATAAAGCGATATCGGCTTGCTTGATCAGCTCCTCCAGCTTTTGCGTAGGCGACTCCAGTTCTGCTATACCAATCGAAATGGTAAAACGAATGGGCTGGTTCGGTTTGGCATAAACAAATTGTTTCTGAATTGCACAACGAATTCGCTCTGCAATCACCAGACTGTCTGGCAGCTGGGTATCTTCCAAGAGAGCAATAAACTCTTCACCACCAAAACGTGCCAGTACATCGCTATGGCGCATTTCTTTACGGGTGACTTCAGCAATCAGTTGTAGTACGCGATCGCCGATGTCATGCCCATAGTTGTCATTGATATTTTTAAAATGATCGACATCAAACATCAGCAGGCAGGTGCTGGCATGTTTGGGCCATTGATGAATAGAACGTTCAGCCATATCGACAAAATGGCGGCGGTTGTATAACTGGGTCAAATCATCCGTATGTGCCAGATTTTTTAAGGTTTGATAGTTCCATTCGTCCAGCAAAGAGCGCAGGAAGGAACGCCGTACGTTCAGAATATTATTCCAGTTAATATAAATGCTAAAAAACCAGAGTGGACTAAAAACGACAGTAAAAATAAAGGCTTGAGATGCATTCATTAACTGGGTCACTCCAATCATGATAAACAGGGCAATCAAGATGGAACAATAGACCGCAACTTTAAATTGGGTCTGTATACACAGATTGGCGATGAGAATAAAGATCGCAGAGGCATAAATATAGGTAGCAACATGGGGGCTGCTTGAAAGCACCAGCAAGCCAATCCATGCAGCTGCAGCCACAGTGGTGGCGATCGGCAGGATTCTATCTAGAATCTGAATATTTTTATATGTGTTAAACAAGTAATAACAGCAAAGCATAGCGCCTAGAACCAAGATGACGCGCATCAGACCAGAAATAAAAAACATGTCTGGAATAATCAGAATATCGGCAAAGAAATACAGCAAAAAGGCAATTTGTGCCAGATAGTTGATTTGACGTAAATCAGTATGACTATGCGTATAGACATAATCGTGAAAATATTGCTGAAACGGGGCAGGAATACGGGCATGAGAGTCTGTCAGCGCCTGTTCGATCAGCTGACGGTTTTGCAGATCACATTCAGATAATTTCAGTGATTTATCGGTCATCGAGTTTTGAAAAGATATATTCGCCGTTGAATATATATTTTCATGCTGAGCAGACATGTCCTGGTCCAGGATTATTTTTATAGGTGCCTATTATGCCGTGATTGGATGAAAAATAACCTCCCTAAAATTGGGTATCTGACTTAAATTTGACTTTAAAACGTAACAAAAATTATATTTTTTAGCTGCGAAAGTGATTGAAATCCATAAAAATAATTTTTAATTGCTTTAATTTTTAAATTAAAATCATTCGTTTCACGTGAAACATTGGGTAATTGGGCCAGCAATGTCGAAATGGCTTCTAGCGCAGGCTTGAGAGCACCCTAATCAGCATTGAGCCACTTCCACTCAGGCTGTTACACTGCGAAATTCAGGTTTGATCGCTTGAACAGGAGTTAGATCGATCAAGCGATGTTAAGGGTTTTATACGTATCTAAATATTTCCAAAGATAGATTTTGCAAATAGACCCTGTACATTGTCCTGAATAGGGAGACATCTTGCAGCAGTCCAAGGGAAGAATGTTTCACATAATTTAAGATTTAGAATGAAAATGTCGAGGTGAGCTCAGCCATGTCGAATAATAGTGATATTGAACTGTCCAATTCGGATGATTGTGAAAAATATGTCAATCAGTTTATTCAGGAATTCCCTTTACGCCGTGCCGAAATCGGACAGGGTACCGTAATCAAACGTGCCTTGCCCAGCCGACATAAACGCATGATTGGTGCCTGGTGTTTTCTGGATCATGCCGGTCCGGCCAGCTTTCCACAAGGCGATGGCCTAGATGTTGGGCCACATCCCCATATTGGTCTGCAGACCTTTACCTGGATGCTGCAAGGCACCATGATGCACAATGACAGTTTAGGTACTCAGCAGCTAATTCGTCCCAAACAGGTCAATCTGATGACCTCGGGCTATGGTATTTCACATACGGAAGTTTCTCCAGAAAGCGAAACGCATATGCATGCGGCGCAGTTATGGATTGCCTTACCGGATGACAAGATCAATATGGCACCGGCTTTTGAGCATTATCCTGAATTGCCTGTGGTTAATGATCAGGGCATTGAATTTACCGTCTTAGTCGGTGAATATTTAAAAACCGTTTCACCGGTAAAAGTGCATAGTGAACTGCTCGGGGTAGACCTGTATGCAGCAGAAAGTACCAGTGCGCGCTTAGCCCTGAATCCAAAATTTGAATATGGTTTTATGGTACTTGAGGGAACAGCCAGCATTAATGGGCATGAACTGACGGAAGATAACATGCTGATCCTTGAACTGGGATTAGAGCAGGTTAATGCTGATATTCATGCCGGGAGCCGTGTGCTACTTATTGGTGGTGAACCATTTGAAAGCCCGATTTTACTGTGGTGGAATTTGGTCGGACGTACCACCGAGGAACTTAAAATTGCGCGGCAACAATGGATTGAAGGCCATGAACGCTTCGGTTCGATTCCGGCCTATGATGGACCACGTTTAGAAGCTCCAGCATTTCCAGACCGGATGCGTGCTTCCAGATAAACGATCAGAATTGCAGGGGGGGATGGAACCCTGTCGGATTTGAACTGAAAATGGCAAATCTGCAACCTAGGGAACAGAGCATTACAGTCATCAAAAATTGCGCTACATTCCGCTGCTTTTTGCTATGCTCAGCAAGCAAGAACAATAAAATCATGAGTCTAATATGCGTGTTTTACATCATCTCGAACAATCACGATCGTTTCGTATTCTCTGGGCCATGGAAGAGTTAGGACTGGATTATGAAGTGCAATATTATCAGCGCCAGCCTAATCTTTCCGCACCACCGGCCTTAAAACAGATTCATCCCTTGGGTAAGGCGCCAATTCTGACCGATCAGGAGCAGGTACTGGCGGAATCTGCGGCGATCCTGGAGTATTTACAGGAAAGCTATGATGAACAGCAGCAGTTTCGCCCAAAAGATCCTGCCGATAAGGCCCAGTACCGTTACTGGATGCATTATGCAGAAGGTTCATTAATGCCACTGCTGGTGATGCAACTGGTGATGACCACTGTACCGAAACATACCCCTTTACTGATTCGACCAGTAGCCAAGAAAATTTGTGAGGGAGTGAAGAAACAGTTTGTACAAAGCCGCTTAAAAGATCATATCCAGTTTCTGGAACGCTATTTGAGCGAGCATGACTATTTTGCCGGACACTTCAGTTTTGCCGATATTCAGATGAGTTTTCCTTTGGAGGCCATGCAAAGCCGGACTGGCCAAAGTTATCCGGCGATTCAGGCTTATCTGAAACGGGTATCGCAACGTGCAGCCTATGCGCGTGCACTGGCCAAAGAAAAACAGATAGCATCCTGAAAAAAAAGCTGCCGATGGCAGCTTTTTTAATGGGGGATATCAGTCTGGAAAGCTGAGGCGCTCTTTGGGGAAAATCACCTTAAAAGTGGAACCCTGGTTTTCCTTGGATTCAATTTCGAGATGTGCCTGATGTTGCATCAGGACATGCTTGACAATTGCCAATCCTAAACCGGTGCCACCGGTACGCCGGCTACGGTCTGAATCGATCCGGTAAAAACGTTCAGTCAGACGTGGCAAGTGTTTGGGATCAATTCCGATGCCGTTATCTTCCACTACAAAATAGGCAGATTCACCATCATCATGCCAACCCATGGTAATGATTCCACCTTTAGGCGTATATTTAATCGCATTGGTGATCAGATTGCTAAAGGCGCTGGCCAGTTCCATATCTGAACCGATCAGATCGCAATGACTGTCAATATCCAGATTCAGGGTATGCCCATAGTCGATATTATAGGCCTGTGCATCATCAAATAGCTGATTCATCAGACTTGGCATTTCGATGATCTGGTTTTTGGCAATATTCTTGTCATTTTCCAGACGTGACAGCAGTAGCAGGTCATTCACCAGCGCGTTCATGCGTCGGGTCTGCGACTGCATCTGATCAAAGGCACGTTTCCAGCGCGGATTGATATCTTCCTGGTCGGTAAAGGTTTCAATATAGCCACTGAGTACGGTTAAAGGCGTGCGCAGCTCATGCGAAATATTATCGACAAAATCTTTACGCATCTGTTCCAGATTGTGCATCCGGGTCACATCATAGGCGACCAGTACCCGGCTTTCTCCACCAAAGCGGGTCATTTTGACCTGGACATAATGATCTTCGAACAGCGAAGATCTCATTTTCAGGCCATCCGGTGACTCATCAATATGATGATAATATTCAATAAAACTCGGCTGGCGCAGCAAAGTTAAAATATTACGGCGACGGTCATCACTGGAGATCCCGAGTAGACGTTCGGCGGCTGGATTCCACCATTCAATCTGCTGGTTTTCATCAATTAAAACCACTGCTTCTTGCAAGGCCACCAGTGAAGACTGTGCTCGATCGATCAGTTCCACCATTTCTGCCTGAACAATCCGTTCCTGCCGCTGAGCGCGATAAACATTAAATAACAGTGCGCCCCAAATCCCGCCGATATTCGGCGGAACATCATAAGGGCGATTAGAAATCCATTCATTGACCAGATATAAAGAGCGCATCTGGGTGCTAAAGAACGCCACAAAGGCAATGACGATACAAATCCAGAAATACCCAATCCCAAAACCGATAAGGCTGGCGATGATCAGGAAAAAAGCCAGTAAGCGTAAATCCTGTTTGGCAAAATCCCATAAACTGCTGTAACGGATTCTTTTGTGCTCACGTGCCAGTTCGGGGACAGGGTAGGGTTCATACATAAAACAAGATTTACCTTAAAAGACGTTAACCTAAAGCCACATCTGCACGGGTTGAAAAACGGTAACCGGTTCCACGTACGGTTTGTACATAGCGGTTTGCGCCATAAGGTTCCAGCACTTTGCGCAAACGGCGTATATGGACGTCAATAGTACGGTCTTCAATATAGACGTTGCCGCCCCAAACCTGATCCAGTAATTGCGCACGGGTATAGGCACGTTCCGGATGGGTCATAAAGAACGCCAATAGACGGTATTCAGTGGGCCCCATTTCCAGAATTTTATCGCCAAAATTAACCCGCTGACTGACCGGATCCAGAATCAGGCCATTGGCATCAATGGTTTTTTCACCGCTGAGTGCATTGGCACGGCGCAGGACAGCTTTAATGCGTGACACCAGTTCCCGGGTCGAGAACGGCTTGGTCATGTAATCATCGGCACCGGCATCCAGACCTTGTACTTTGTGGTCTTCTTCACCGCGTGCGGTCAGCATGATCACCGGAATTTCTGACAGGCTTTCATCACGTTTCAGACGACGACATAGATCTACACCGCTGATCCCGCCCGGCATCATCCAGTCCAGCAAAATCAGTGCCGGACGCTGATCCACAATCATCTGATGCGCCTGCTTGGCATCTTCGGCCTGTAAGCATTGAAAACCGGCCATATCCAGAGAGGTATGGATCATTTCCCGAATCGGGAGTTCGTCATCGACGATTAATATGTAGTCATCTTTCACAACGCAATACCCTATTTCATGTAAACGGTGAACCGTTTTATATTTATGACAGGCTTATTACAAAGACTAATTATGACAGTATCATTGCAGAAAGGGAAAAACTGCTGAAATTCGCAAAGATTTGTGACAATTTTAGTAAAGAAACTTGTTAAAAAATCATAAATTAATTTTACTTTTATCGATGCTTCAGCAGAAACCTGCAATCTGTTTTAGAATGTAGAAAATCTGATTAAACCTTTGATTTAATAGCTATTTTTTGTCTGAAAATGACTCCAATAATGCCAAAAATACCACACTGCACGATGATAAAACTTCCTCAAGTGACTGCTTGAATCCACTCAGGACCCAGCGAATGGCAATTTGGGTGACATAGCCATTTAAACCGGTCGACACCAGTGAAATTTCCTGCTCACTACGATTTAACTGCGGCATCATTAACATGACAAAGGCATGAATCATGCGGTCGAAGCGCGACATGGTTTCATGAATGGTGGCCTGATTATGCAACTCCTGCACCAGCATGGCATCAATATAAATGATCCGTGCCATACGCGGATTGTCACGCAAGGTGCTAAGCAAGGCGGTTAGCCCCGCTTCAATCATTTTTTTCGGATCAGTGGATGCCTGCATCATGGCCTGCATGACATTCTGTTGCAGTTCATCAATCAGTTTTAAAAAGATGGTCTGAAACAGGTGCTCACTTTTTTTAAAAGATTCATAAAAATAACGTTCGGTCAGTTTGGCTTCATTGCAGATATCTTTCACGGTTACTGAAAAAAAGCCATGGCTGCCATAAGCTTCAATGCCGGCTTCAATCAGCTTTTCACGACGTACCTGCTGTCGCTCAGCCATCGACAGGCCTTTAAACTGACGTTCCTTGCTTTTGGGTGGTCGTGATGGTGCTGCTGCATTGATTGAATCGGTCATAAGGCCTGGCTACTCATCTGCATGAAGATTTTGAATATCTTAGCAATAAATCACGCTTTGACCTATGTCGAAATTCAGCAGAGGAATTTGGCCGCTAAGGACATCGGATAATTATTGACAATCTATATTGTCAAAATTATATTGAGGATCTGTGCTAACTCCTGAAACAACAGAGCAAGATCCTGCTGTCATGGAAGAGCAGTTATTTACATAAGGAAATTCAATGAAAAATTTTAAGAATAAAGTCGCTGCCATTACCGGTGCCGGTTCAGGGATCGGTCAGCAACTGGCAGTTTTGCTGGCACAGCAAGGCTGCCATCTGGCACTAAGTGATATTAATGAACAGGGACTGGCACAAACGGTTGAATTGTTGCAGGGCAGTGATGTCCGGGTGACGATTCAAAAAGTCAACGTGGCCAAGCTACAAGAGGTACGCAGCTGGGCAGCACAGGTGGAGCAGGATCATGGCAGTGTCAACATGATCTTTAACAATGCCGGCGTGGCACTTGGCTGCACCGTAGAAGGTGCGAGCTATGAAGATCTGGAATGGATCGTCGACATTAATTTCTGGGGCGTGGTGTATGGCACCAAAGAATTTTTGCCTTTAATCAAGAAAACCGGCGATGGTCATGTGATTAATATTTCCAGTCTGTTTGGTTTAACCGCGCAGCCGACCCAGTCGGCATATAACGCGACCAAGTTTGCAGTGCGTGGTTTTACCGAATCCTTGCGTCAGGAACTGGATCTGCAAAATTGCGGTGTGAGTGCACTTTGTGTACATCCGGGGGGAATTCGTACCAATATTGCCAATGCTGCGAAAATGAATGACAGTATGCTGACCTTGGGCATGAATCCGGAAAAAGCCGCCCGTAATTTTAATAAACTGCTGCGTTGCCCGCCAGTAGAAGCCGCTCGTCAGATTCTGGAGGCGGTACAGAAAGACAAACGCCGTTTATTAATTGGTAACGATGCCAAAGCTGTTGATTTGATTCAACGGATCTTGCCAAGCGGCTATCAGCATGTCACTGCACTGGCAAGCCAATTCGGCAAAAAGAAGAAAAAATCTGCTTAAATCATTGGATATTAAACCCGCGAAAGCGGGTTTTTAATCTTTTATTGCAGATCAGGAGTGAGTTGCTGTAAGGCTGTAGGCATGTAAAATAATGAAGCTAAACCAATATTTTAATGGTTTTTTTCTTCCAGACCAACTGATAATACAGTCCCTGCAAAATACACATGCTGACAAAGGCCAATGCATAGGCATACCAGATCCCTTCCAGCCCCCACCACTGGCTAAACAGATAAGCGGCAGGAACTTCAATACAAAGAATTGCAAAAATATTGATCAGCATCGGTGCAGTTACCGTGCCACTTGAACGCATAATTGACGCAAAAATGGCGCTGGCACCAAAGAATAAAATGGACCAAAGCACAATGAATAAAAGTTGCTGACCCAGCACCACGACCTGAGGATCAGTAATAAACAGTGCCATTAAATATTTTGAGAACAGGTAGGCCAAAACTACCAAACTGCCAGTAAACAGAATATTCATACTGAGTGCAGTCCGTGTGACTTTATTCAGCAAATCGGATTTTCCTGCACCAATCGCTTGTGCACCAAATACAGAAGCTGCAATCGCAATCGACAGAGCAGGAAACTGGATATAATTTAACACCTGGTTGACCGCACCATAGGCAGCCGTTGCTTCTGCGCCATAGCGGTTGACCAAGCCGACAATCACCAGACCGGCGACAGAAGTCGTGATCATCTGTATTCCAGTCGGAACGCCCAGACTTAAAATAATTTTGCTTAATTTAGGCTGATGGCGGATATGTTTTAATAATGCCCAGTCCAGCCTGAGCGGATGTTGTTTATAATTTAAATACAGGACTAGAAACAACAATACGGCCAGATTACCCAAAATGGTGGCAATTGCCGGCGAGATAATGCCCATTTGGGGAAAGCCAAAATATCCGGCAATTAATATCGGGGTGACTACCAAGCCCACGCCAATGGTGAGTGCGGAAGCAAACAGCGGTGTGGTGCTGTCGCCTACACCGCGCAAGATAGAGGTATAAATAATATAAATAAAAATTAGGGGACTACCTGCCAGCATCCATTGCACATAGGGCAAGGATAAATGCATCACCTCCGGATCTGTACCGAGCGCCAAGAGGATATTTTCGGCAAAAATCACACCAAACAGCGCGATCAAGCTTCCACCAATCAAGGTCATAAATAAAGTTGAACCCACCACACAGCGCACTTTTTCGATATTTTTTGCGCCCCAGGCCTGTCCAATAAGTACAGTAGAACCGGCAGATAAGCCAATGACAAAAGCCATCAAACAAAACAGGATCGGGAAAAATACCGCAACCGCAGCAATGGCATTGACTCCCAGCATTTGCCCGACAAAAACCGTATTAATCGTGCCTGAAAGGCTTTGCAGGATGTTGGTTGCAATTAATGGCAACAGAAATACCAGAAAGGCCTTCCATAAATTCTGTTGTTGGATCAGTGATTGCTGTGCCATGCCCTATCCTGTTATTGATTTTTCATCTATTTAATTATGTTGCTATTATTGAATAAAGCAGAAATAAAGGCCTTAGCTTTTAAGTAACTAAGGCATTTATTTTATAAGAATTTTAGTTAAAATTTGAATTAAACCTTTGAAAGAATTTGGCCTGCCTGAATCAGGGTCTGTTCTTTTTTTGCAAAACAGAACCTGAGCAGACGTAAATCGGCAGGCGCTTGCTGGTAGAACACAGAGACTGGAATTGCCACGATCCCGTGTTGCTCTGCCAGAAAATGACACATCTCTACATCATTTAAATCAGGCCGGATAGCCGAATAATCGAGATTCTGGAAATAAGTTCCTTGAGAGGGCGTCCATTTAAAACGTGATGTTTCTATTGATGAATTAAATAGATCACGTTTGTTTTGATAGAACCGGGAAAGTTCGCGTATATGTTCAGGATGCTGTTGCATGTATTCCGCCAAAGCCACCTGAATCGGAGTCACGCCACAGAAGCTGGCAAACTGATAAATCTGTCTGAACATTTTCATGAGTGGCGGTGCCGCCATACAAAAACCGGTTTTCCAGCCGGTGACATGAAAGGTTTTACCAAAAGAACCAATCACGAAGCTACGCTCGCGCAGTTCAGGAAATGACCAGGCTGAATGGTGCTGAACGCCGTCGAAAACCAGATGTTCATAGACTTCATCGGATAACACCACAATATTGCGCTCACGGATCAGCTCAATCAGATGTTGCCAGTCTGCTCTGGACCAGACACTACCGCTGGGGTTGTGAGGAGTGTTGACCACAATCATGCGGGTACGCTTATTGATGGCATCTTTCACCTGATTCCAGTCCACAGAAAACTCTGGATGCTGTAATGCAATATGTACAGGCGTTGCACCAGCCAGCTGTACTGCAGGTGCATAACTGTCATAGCTCGGATCGAAAATAATCACTTCATCACCCGCACGAACTGTGGCCTGAATCGCACAAAAAATCGCAATTGTGGCGCCGGAAGTAATCGTGATCTCTTCTAGCGGGTCAATGCTCAGCTGATCGCGCTGTCGATACAGATCGGCCACCAGCCCACGCAATATCGGCAAGCCATCTCCAGGTGCATACTGGTTAAATCCGTTATGACTGGCCCGGCTCAAAGCCTCAATCAATGCCGGTGGCGCAGGAAAGTCTGGAAATCCCTGTGAAAGGTTCAATGCGCCGAGTTTTTGTGCCAGGGCCGACATGGTGCTAAAAATCGTGATGCCTAGATCAGGCAGTTTAGAGGGGAATTCCAGCATGTCCTTGGCCTTGAAAATAAGATTGAATCCAGTGTAGCAGCAAGTTCTACTCTGGATAATCAGAAAATTCTGAAATATTTGGCATTATTTTTACTTCTATTTTTCAGAGATTTATTGAATAGGTGCAATTGAATTACTGAAAATCAAATGCCTAATTATGTGAAATGCACACTGAGCTGGACGAAATGGACAACTTTTCCTAGAATTTGCTCCACAATAATAATGCTTAAAACTATAACTATAAAATGCCAAAACATATTCATCTGCTACTGGAGCAACTTGGGCTGAACCGGCAGCATCGTGTGCTGCATCTGCAGTTTTCACATCTGCCCTTAAATCATCAGGTCTTGATTCAGCGGATTGATGGCCAGCATCAGATTAATCAGGGTCTGCAGGCAGAACTGATCTGCCTTTCTACGCAGGCCAATCTTGCTTTAAAGCAATTTATAGGCTGTCAGGTGGCAGTAGATCAGGTAACAGATCGTGGCGAACTTTTTCGAACCAGTGGCATTATTACCGCAGCCAGTCAGGGACACAGCGACGGTGCCTTGAGCTTGTATAAATTAACTATGCAGGATGCTACTGCACTCTGGCACAAACGCCGTAATAGTCGGGTGTTTATAAATAAGAGCGTGCGCAAAATCAGTGAAATATTATTTAGTGAATGGCAAAGCAGAAGTGCATTATTTGCAGCCAGTCTTAGTCTGGACTTGACCGGATTAAATCGGGATTACGATGTACGCCCTTTTGTGATGCAGTCCAATGAGTCGGATTATGATTTTTTAACACGTTTATGGCGTAGTGAAGGAATAAACTGGCTGGTTGATGAAAAGCACTCCATTGTTCCGGTGTCCGCTACTGAGATTCAGCCGCAGATCCTGCGTTTAATCGATCATTCTCAAGCCTTTTCAGCTTTAAAACGCCGTTCAATCCGCTTCCATCGCAGTCATGCCACCGAGCAGTTTGATACGCTGACCAGTCTGATTGCCGTACGTCAGCTTAATTCCAACAGTACCCATACCCAGCGCTGGCAAGCGCAGCACCTTGCGCAGGATCAAAGCCAGTCCTTATTAAATACTCATCAGCAAAGTAGCGTGCAGGATACGGCCAGTCTGAATCTTGAGGATGCCTGGAACATTAGTCCGGCCTGGACAGGTGATTTGAATGCCGAGGATCAGGTGACGGCATCTGGTACGGCACAACTGGAACGACTGAATCAGCAGCTCAATCATTATCATGCGCTGCAATCCAAATATTTTAAAGCCAGCAGCAGTGTACGTGATGCTCAGGTCGGGTATTGGTTTGAATTAAAACAGCATGCTGAAATTGATCAGCATCCCGTGCATGAGCGTGAATTTTTGATTTTGGGTAAACGCTTCTATAACCAGAATAATTTACCTAAAGATATTTTATTGCAGCTAGACAGCTTGCTCGGCCAAAGTGATTGGCAAATTTCGGAGGAAGAACGGCAGGGCAATCAGCTGTATATCGTCCGTCGTGACATTCCGGTCGTACCTGAATATCAGCCTTTTGTGCATCGCCCCGTTGCATATCCGCAGCGAGCTCGAGTGGTCGGGCCTGAAGGTGAAACAATCCATGTCGATGCTTGGGGAAGAGTGAAAGTTCGTTTTCTATTTACCCGAAGTGATGACCATCAACATGATGCCGGTGCAGGCAGCAATGACAATGATAGTGATTCGGCCTGGATTGATGTCTTAACCCCTTGGGCTGGTGAAGGTTATGGAGTCAGATTGCATCCACGAGTTGGTGAAATGGTGGTGATTGATTTTTTTGAAGGCGATATCGATCGGCCCTTTGTTATGGGACGGATTCACGAAGCAGAACGACATCCAGTGATGTTTGATGCGAAGGGACAATTACCAGCCACCAGAAAACTCAGTGGGATCCGTTCCCAAGAAGTGGATGGCGAGGGTTTCAACCAGCTGCGTTTTGATGATACGACGGATCAGATTAGTGCGCAGTTACACAGTAGTCATGGTGCTAGCCAGTTGAATTTAGGAAATCTCAGTCATCCTAAAGAAACAGAATCGAGTGAAGGTCGTGGGGAAGGGTTTGAACTTAGGACAGATCAGTGGGGGGTGGTACGAGCAGGGCAAGGCTTACTGATTTCGACCTATTCGCAAGATACAGCAGCAGGTAATCACCTGGATGCTAAGCCTACCAAGAACCAGATGGAATCAAATCTGAATAACACCAAAGTTCTGAGTGACATGGCAGAAGCTCAGCAAACTGATCCGCTTGAGCTTTTTAATAGCTTAAAACAATTTCTGAATCAACTAGAAACTGAAGATGCGAGCAAAGCCACTGCATTTAAACAGGCTGTTATGGTATTAACGGCACCACATTCGATTGCGCTGAGTACAAATGAAAATATTCATTTATCTGCAGACCAGCAGATAAATTACAGTGCAGGGGAAAGTATCCATCTATCGACTCAACAGTCTCTGATTGCACATGCGCAGCACAAGATCAGCCTATTTGCTGCTCAGAACGGAGCACGCTTATATGCAGGCAAAGGTAAAATTGAAATACAGGCCCAAGATGATGCCATCGAAGCAATTGCACGGAAGGTGATTAAGCTGATTTCAACTGAAGACAAGATTGAGATCACCAGTCCGAAAGAGATCCTGCTAACCGCAGGAGGGTCTCAAATAAAGATTAATAGCAGTGGAGTATGTATCACAACTGGTGGGAAGTTTGAATGTAAGGCGGGGCAGCATTTGTTTGAAGGTGGAGCAAGGGTAAACTCTCAGCTTCCAAAAATGCCGAAGAATGGTACATTTAGTAGAAGATTTGATTTTAGTGATATCTTTAATCTAGAAAATTTAAAAGATCAGATTAAGTTTAAAATAATAAATAAAACAAAGAATTTTGAATATATTGGAGTATTAGATGAAATGGCTAGAACACCAAGAATATTTAGTGATTCATCAGATAATATAGAAATTCAATTTATTGGTAATATTGATGATAAAAGTATTATGTCTATCAAGGAGTTAAACGAGGATATTTACAATTATGACACGGGTGACTCAGTGGATGATGGAATCAATATTCATAGTGAAGAAAAGTCGGATGATGAATATAAGGATAATTTAAAAGATGATTTTAATAAGTTTGGAGCTTAGAAAGTATGAAGAAAGATATTGCTTTACTTTTACTTGTGTTTATTTCAGTGCAAGCCTTTGCTAAAGAAAATGTTTGTGAAAAAATATGGAATAATCGGCAGGATAATATAGAAGTTATAAAAATAGAAAAAAATAATATCCCATGTACTCAAATTTGGGAAGATGTGAATAAGTTGAAAATTTTAAAATTGATTGGTTTAAATCCTAAAGATAATCAATGGATGTCAACAGGTGAATGTCAGGTTATAGAAGTTGATAAAAATAAATATCAAGTTTATTATGCTTATTTAAAAAATGATCACAGTGATATAAGAATCATCAATGATATTAAGGGTAATTATTTTTCATATTTTAGAAATTTAGGTCATTATGATGTATTTGAAGATAAATTTTTCCCAACAGAAAAAGAAAATAAAAATGGTGTAGAGTTAAGTTGCCCGGGTTTAGGTGATTTTGAAAAGTTAAAATCTATTTTAAATTCATATATAAGTAGTAAAAAAATTGATATTAATAAATTTAGTTTTGAGGACTTAAATAAATGAGGAGTGGTAAGTTAATAAATAGAAAAAGTTATCCATTAACACGATATGGATTTATATGTGCTGTTTCAAGAAAAGAATCTTCGTCAGATTTAAGTTTATCTTTAAATGCACCTTTAAATATTAATGCAAGTAAAATAAAAAACTCTCTAGGCTATATTGGTCTTTTCCAGTTTGGTGAAGCCGCACTTATTGATCTTGGATATTATAAGCATTGGAATGCTAATTCTGATAAAACTAAAGCAAATGATTGGACAGGGAACTGGGTTGGAAAGAATGGTATAAATTCTCTATCAGATTTTTTGAAATCTCCCTCTAAACAAATTCAAATTATTGGACAATGGATAGACTTTCTTTGTGAAAGATTAAGGAACAGAAATTTTAATGAATATTATGGAAAAATAATTAACGGTATTGAAATTACTGAATCTGGTGCTATTGCAGGTGCTCATTTAGTTGGGGATGGTGGATTAGGTTCTTTTTTAGGTGTGCCAGGTTTTAAAGGGAATTATAAAGAGTCAGATGGAAATAATGTTCATATTAGTAAATATATTGATCTGTTTAACTATTACGATCTAGAAAGTTGTTGTGATAGGAAAATATATATATTATTAAGAAATCAAATAGGACAGATAGTAAAAAATAAAAAACTAACTATTCAATCTGAATATAATGGTAAGTTCGAACAATCTAAATTCACTGTAGATACAGAATCGGATGATCAAGGATTATTACCTGTAATTATTAGGCATCCAAATAGTAAAATTATAATTAAGGCAGATGGTAAACAATCAGAAGTTATCATGCAAGCTGCCAATAAAAAACAATCTATTGAGTTAAGTATAAGTGAAGATATTAAAATTCAGGCTGTCTTACAAGAATCTTCAAAACCAGAACCAAAAAAAGAAAAGGTTGTTATTGAGCAAAAAGTATATGATTCTAAAAATGATACAACAGAACTCCAAGTTTGTAAAAATATAACGTTTGATATCTCAATAGTAGAAGGTGACACTAATAGAAAAATAACAAATATGAGATTTTTTATAAAATATAAAGGCAAGCTCAAAGAACATACTTCGGATGGGGCAGGAATAAAAAAAAGTATCATCGCTGAAGAGGGTGAAATTTTAGATATATTAGTGAGTGGGATAAAAGGCTATCAAAAAATAAAGACAATATCTGTAAATAAAACAATTGAAAATAGTTGTGTATATGTCCCGTTAGGGCTAGTAAACGTAAAGCTTAAGGTAAGTGATAGTCATGATAAAATTTTAAAAAAAAATAAATTCTTTGTAGCATATAGAGGAAGAGAAATAGAAAAAATAACAGACAATAATGGTTATATTGAGCTAAAAATGCTAAATGCTTTTGTTTATAAACTTTTACTTTCAAATAGAAAATCTGTTTTAACTTTAAGGAATGATCCAAGTGTTTCATTGATTAGGGTGATTTTAAATCCTGCTGCTACAACAATACAAATGCTTGATATAGTATCAAATAGTCCAAGAGTAGAAGCACCAACAAAAGGAATTCCAGCTAAAAATGAAGAAAGCTTTGTTGATTATTTAATGGACTTTTTTCCGTCACTCGGTAAGATCGATAATGTCTATACAGAGAAAAATGGTAATCCGCTAACAAAGCAATACGGTAGTGATGTTTCATTTACGATAAAAACAATTAATAAAAAAACACGTAAAGAGGAAAATCTTCCTTACTCAATCAAGTACGATGGAGCTAAAAAGAATCACTATTCTGGGAAAGATGGAATTGGATTAAAAAAACATAAAGGACAACAAGGTAAAAAAATAGAAATTAGTGTAAATGTTAAAGGGCAAGATCAAGTTTTACATACTACGATACTTGAAAATCCTATGCCCCTTATTGAAATAATAATAGATAAGCCAAATGATGATGGATCATATTTATTTCCACTTAAAACAAAAACAAGGTCTTATAAAAATGGTTTTGCTCGATTTGGTTCTAATAGAAGTGGAGGAAAACGAAAGCATGCGGGATGTGATCTCTACGCGCCGGCAGGTACAGAGGTTAGGGCTATGGCAGATGGTATAGTAAGAAATATTTATTATTTTTATGATAATACTGATGCTATTGAGATTACTCATCAAAAACATATAATTCGTTATGGCGAAGTTAGGAAAGATAAATCTTTGGTAAAAGCTGGTGATAAAGTTGTGAGGGGTCAAGTTATTGGTTATGTTGGAAGTTTAACAACTAAAGGTATCCCAAGTATGATGTTACATTTGGAGATGTTTTCTAATACTGATAATACGGGCACTCTGAATGGTAATAGTATTTATAAGCGTCGTTCAGATTTAGTTGATCCTACTCCATTTTTGGATAATGCATTATTATGAGAAAATTTTAATGAAAAATATTTATATTTTAAGTTTTATAATTGCTTTGACAGGTTGTAGTGATAAAAGCCAAGATAAAGTACAAAACAGTTCAACCAATGAACCGCATATAATAAATTCAGAAGAAAATGGGAAACAAACTATTGAAAGTAAAAATGATGGTTTAATAGAGAAAGAAATACAGGAAAGCGAAGATACTGCAGCTATAGTAGAAAAAACAAATAATGTAAATCATATTTCATGTTCAAATAAAAATATTACAAAATGGTATGGTTTTGATGAGGCTTCAGCTGAACCAGCTTGTGACGTTGTAAGTAATCTTAAGCTACAATCCTATAAATGTAATATCTCTAAAAATGCTTTTGGTGAGAATAAAGATGCAATTTTGTTAGAAAATGAAGATCACAGAATATTTGTTTATTTTGACTTAAAGGATTGTAATAACATATTAGATATACGAAATTCTAATGCACCTTAAAATTGAAAACTTTTTTAATGTGTAAATTTCTATACAGTTAAAAACTAAAATTGGTACTCGCTCTATCATTTTTTAACGGTATTCACTTGATATCCCTCTAAATTAAATTCGAAAAATATTTGAAAGAAGCCGACTTCCGTCGGCTTCTTAAATTACCCTTCCAAAACTTCTTCCAACAACTCTTCACTCGGTGCGAAGTAATATGCTCCATCCAGGGGAGTGACGAAGTGTAGCAAGCGGTCATGGATCCCATCGCCAGACGTACCAAACATACGCTCTAACATGGCATCAATAATAGTTAAGTCTTTGGTATAGGCAATGAAGAATAGACCTTGGTCACCACGGCCATCACCATAAGGCAAGGAATGACGGAGAATCTCCATTTCTTCGCCTTCTTCATCTTCCACTACAGTACGTGCAACGTGAGCATTTGCCGGTTTAACCTCATCCTCTAGTTCAATCGATTCCAGTTTGGTACGACCCATCACTTGCTCTTGAGTATCGACTTTCAGCTTTTTCCACTTTTCCAGATCATGCGCATAACGCTGGGCAAAAATAAATGAACCATCTTGGAAAATGCCCGTATCTTCACCGAGTAATGCCACCTCAGCACGATCATCTGGGAATTGCGGATTTTCAGTGCCATCAATAAAGCCTGTCACATCACGGCCATCAAAATAGCGAAAGCAGACACGTTCATCCAGAACTTCAACCTGATCCTGAATCCCTTCAAAAAAAGCCTGACTCAGCGCAAAACAGATATCCGCCCGTGCACTGGCAATATGAATCAGAATATCTGCCGGAACAACCGGCATTGCAAATGAACCCTGAATCGGTTCAAGCTGTTTGAAACCCGCAGGGCTTTGTGAATAAAGTCTTGACCAAAGCTCAGGACCAAAAGCGACAGCTGTTTTAATTTGTGCTTGAGGATGTTGCGTAATCAGACGATCACGAGAAGTAAAAAGATGTTCTAATTTTTCTTTGAGTGCTTCAATATTTAAGTCTTTAAGACGCAATACAATAAAGCGAGCATGATCTGAGGGGAGGGGCAAGATTACCGATTGGGCTGTCATTCATGGCTCCTGTAATGATAAATCCTGTTTTTTAATGCACATATTGTGCCTGAAGCTCTGCAGAGTGAACAGTGCAGCGCCTTATATTTAAGCAATTTTTTAGCCTGAATCTATTGGATAAGTCCTATAATATTGTGCAAGTTTTCCAGAGTTGAATGTTCATGTCCTACCAAATGTGGTTTGCCTATATGCTGGCCTGTTGGGTGATTAGTGTTTCACCCGGTGCAGGGGCAATTGCCTCGATGTCGAGTGGGCTGAATTATGGTTTTCGACATGGCTACTGGAATGCATTGGGTCTGCAACTGGCATTACTGGTGCAGATTGCAGTGGTGGCAGCCGGAGTGGGGGTGCTGTTTGCGACCACGCCATGGGCATTTTTGGTGGTAAAATGGTTTGGTGTGGGCTATTTATTATATTTGGCTATTTTACAGTGGAAAGCGCCACTACAATCCATCGAAATTAAACATGAATTGGCACGTAAATCTGCGGGAAAACTGATTTTATATGGTTTTTTGGTGAATATGAGTAATCCCAAAGCCATTGTGTTTTTACTGGCTGTATTGCCACAATTTCTGGATTTATCCAAACCACAATGGATTCAGTATGTGATTATGGCGCTGACCATGATCACGATTGATCTGATTGTGATGGCGGGCTACACGGGGCTTGCTGCAAAAGTTTTACGATTGCTCAAGTCACCAAAACAACAGAAAATTATGAACCGTAGTTTTGCAGTGCTGTTTGCTTGTGCTGCGAGCTTATTAAGCTTGGTACATCAATAACAGTATGGAATACATTTTTAAGTCTATTAATTGATTTTTAAGCATATTTCATCTGGTTTGATCGTATGAAAACAACAATAGGCGAAGCAGCATGTCAACGCCATTATGGATTTTGATCTATGTCTTACACTGCATTTTAACCAAGTGGATTATTTCGTGGGGCGGGGCAGCATATATTAGAGGCTGGAAAACATGGTTTGTGTTTAACACATCTCAATCTGAAGAATGGACGAAAGATCAGGTAATTATGATGGCGTGGTTCTTTTGGATTGCATTCACGATTTTATTTTTGATTGGGCTGTTTAATCCTGAATTTCGCTTTTATAAATTAAAGAATAGTCTGTGATAATTGCGCCAAGAATTCATGTTCAGTCATCACAACAATGCTATGCTGTTTAAAGAGTGCAGCGGTAACACCATCACCCTGAATTTTATGTCCTGAAAATGATCCGTTATAAATCAAATCACTACCACAAGAGGGACTGTGGGCTTTAAGAATTGCATGTGTGGCGTGAAAGTCTTGCGCAACTTTTAAAGCGAGATATGCACCTTGTATAAAAGCTTGAGAAACATCATTGCCTAGAATATCTATAACTAAAGATTTTTGCGCAAGTACATCTAAGCCAGAGGTGGATCAGGAAATTTGAACAACACTTATAAGTGATATTTTGCTCCCCAAATGATGTTATAAACATCAATATATGGAGTATTTTATGACACGTAGACCAAGAAGAAATCATTCAAATGACTT
>NZ_VOYD01000020.1:0-56135 GCF_013420435.1 Acinetobacter sp. YH01008 | reverse complement strand
AATAATTCAAGTGAATTTGTTTGAAAGAAGAACTTTAAAAGCTTTATTTTCACCCGATAAAATACCCATAAAACAAGAGGAAGCACAAATGAGCTTCCTCTTGTGAAAAATTGTGGGACAGCAATGGCTTCAGCTTCCTTTTTTATTGACTGCAAAGTTAGTAAAAGATAGATGCCAGTACATGACAGTAAAGCTGAAAGTAGATAGTCTGTAAAACAGGAAATAAAACGATAAACAGTATAAGGACAACCGAATGCTTGCCTACGATGCCGATCTAGAATTATTCCGCGACAATTTTAAACGCTTTATGAATGAACATGTCGCACCGTATTATCAACAATGGGAGCACGAAGGCCTGATGCCACGTTCAGTCTGGAATGCACTTGGTGAAAATGGTTTCTTGTGTGTCGATGTTCCGGAGGAATATGGCGGCTATGGGGTGCCAACCGATTATTCATTGATGCTGATTGAAGAGTCTGCACGTGCCGGATACAGTGCCATTTCTACAGGATTGTCCTGTCATTCGGATATTGCTGCACCCTATATCTTGCACATTGGAACTGAAGAGCAGAAGAAACACTGGTTGCCGAAAATGGTGAGCGGTGAAGTGGTCGGTGCGATTGGTATGACCGAGCCAGGTGCCGGCTCAGACTTGCAAGCCATGCGTACCAGTGCCATCTTGCAGGATGATTACTATGTATTAAATGGCTCAAAAACCTTTATTTCCAATGGTCAGCATGCCGACCTGGTGGTACTGGCAGTCAAAACTGATCCGCAAGCGCGTGCCAAAGGCGTTTCTTTGTTACTGGCCGACACGCATCTGGAAGGCTTTAAAAAAGGCACTAATCTGGACAAGATTGGCCTGCATGCGCAAGATACTTCGGAACTGTTCTTTGACAATGTCAAGGTGCCGAAAGACCAGTTACTCGGTCAACCGGGGCAGGGTTTTGCTTATTTGATGCAGGAATTACCGCGTGAGCGTACCGCCATCGCAGCAACAGCCTTGGGTGCAATTCGTGGTTCTATTGATGTGACCACGCAATATGTGAAAGAGCGTCAGGCTTTTGGTCAGGCCATCGGTCAATTCCAGAATACTCGTTTTGTTTTGGCACAAGCGAAAATTGATGAATTGGCGACCGCAGCTTTTTATAACCAGAATCTTGAGCTTTATATGCAAGGGAAACTGGATGTCGAAACTGCAGCGGCATTGAAAAGTTTTTCTACCGATATGCAGATGAAGATTGCTGACAATCTGCTTCAGCTCTTTGGTGGTTATGGCTACATGACTGAATATCCAATTTCACGCTTCTTTGTCGATGCCCGTATTCAACGGATTTATGGTGGTACCAATGAAATCATGAAAGAAATTGTAGCGCGTGGTCTGTTAGGACGTTAATTTATTGATAAAAAAAAGAGTCCTGTTAAGGACTCTTTTTTTACAGGCAAAGTATAGCAAAGAGACAGTGATTCTGTTTTAAATTTTATGATTTTAAGACATTCAAACATTCATGAATAAAAATGGGCAAATCGTTGGGCAGGCGCGATGAGATCAACTGGTTATTATCATTCACCAGTTCTACATCATAATAGGTTCCACCCGCATGCTGTACGCGACTCGCATGCGCCCGGATACTGGTAATAATCCGATTTTTCAGCACATCTGCTTCACACAGTAATAAGGATGCATCACATAAACTGAAAATAGCTTTTTTGGCCTGATTGAAGGCATGGATGAACTGTAGCACCCGAACATCGGTAGAGAGAGAAACCGCAGATTCGCCCCCTGGAATCAGCAAGGCATCAAAGTCATCAATACTGATTTGTTCGATGCCACGGTCGATGGTCACGGCAGAACAGCCATGCAGCCCATAGACCACTTTGCCTGCGTTAAGTTCGATATTGCAGACGCTATGATGGGCAGCCAGCAAGGCAGCCACTGGCTCTAGGTATTCTTGGTCTTCAAAATTATTTGTTATAAGTACTGCTATTCTTTTTGGCATGATTGATCCCGCCAACTCATGATTTAAATTAGACTAGCTGTTAAAGGTTGAAAAAACGTCTCTGCTTTGTAACAGAGTAGTAATTTCATGTAAAAAATTTAGGAAAATCAATATTAAATAAGAAAAATGAGCGTGAGGAGCGTGCATTTTATTGTGAAAGATATCTCAGATTTTAATAGGTCAAAAAAGACATGTACAAAGCTATTATTTTAATTTTCTTATGCTTAAAACCGCTATATAGATTAAGAAATAGTGATATTTCATATTCATTAAAATCAGTTAAGATGGACAGGCTAAGTTTACAATTTGATAATGTAAATCAAGCCAAAATGCTGAACTAAATGTTACCAGATATGACTAAAAGCGATGAGTGGTTAAAACCAACTGTCTGTTTTTAAGACTTAATCTAGCAATGTCATATTGCGTAACATTTTAAAGCTCACTATTGTTATACTGAACAGATAAGGTTTATGAAGGGCGACATAACAATGATCAACGACGATCAAAACACCACGACTTCTCTTGATTTGGCAAAAATTCGTGAGGATATCGATTCTGTTGATCAGCAAATCCAGCAATTGATTAACCGCCGGGCACGTTTGGCTGAAGCAGTTGCAAAAGCAAAGTTTGCTTCAGAAGAAAGTCCGCTGTTTTACCGCCCAGAACGTGAAGCACAGGTGTTGCGCAATGTCATGGAGCGTAATGAAGGGCCATTGTCCGACACCACCATGGCACGTCTGTTCCGTGAAATTATGTCCGCTTGTCTTGCGCTTGAAGCTCCGCAAAGTATTGCGTTTCTAGGGCCAGTCGGAACCTATACCCATTCTGCGGTACTCAAGCACTTTGGTCATGATGCGGTGGTTCGACCTTTACCGACGATTGATGAAGTCTTCCGTGAAGTCGAGGCGGGCAGTGCCCATTATGGTTTGGTGCCGGTGGAAAATTCCTCTGAAGGTGTAGTCAATCATACCCTGGACTGTTTTAAAACTTCGAACCTGAATGTGATTGGCGAAGTTGAATTGCCGATTCATCATCAATTTCTGATTTCTGAAAATACCCGTAAAGACAGTATTAAACAGATTTATGCACATCAGCAGACTTTGGCGCAATGTCGTAAATGGCTAGACGCGCATTATCCGGGTGTAGAACGTGTGGCTTTAAATTCTAATGCTGAGGCTGCGCGCCGTATTCAAAATGAATGGCATTCTGCTGCGATTGCTTCTGAAATTGCATCAAGTATTTATAATCTTGAAATTATGCATGGCAATATTGAGGACAATCCGGAAAATACCACACGTTTCTTGGTGATTGGCCGTGAAAAAGTGCCTCAAAGTGGCAATGATAAAACCTCATTACTGATTTCTGCACATGACCGTGCTGGTGCATTGCTGGAAATTCTGGCGCCATTTGCCAAGCACAATATCAGCTTGACCAGTATTGAAACGCGTCCAGCACTTCCGGAAAAATGGGCTTATGTGTTCTTCATTGATCTTGAAGGTCATATTGAGCAGGAACATGTCAAAGCTGCAATTGCAGAAATTCGTCCTTTAGTTAAAGAAGTTCGCGTGCTCGGTTCATATCCTGCAGCTGTACTTTAAGTCAGCTATCCGTGGTCAGGGCGAGGGTGCTGACCACTGTTTTATACCTAAAATTGGAAGTCTAAAATGTCGTTTGTTCCAGCCAATTCAGGCATCTCAAAATTAAAGCCATATCAGCCAGGTAAACCGATCAGTGAGCTTGAGCGTGAGTTGGGTCTTACCGATATCGTCAAGCTGGCATCCAATGAAAACCCGCTGGGTTGTTCAGATAAAGTCAAAGAAGCAGTCGCTGCGGAAATTGCTGAAATTGGCCGTTATCCAGATGGAGGTGGCTTTATCCTGAAAGATCAGATTAAAACTCAGTTTGGTTTTAATCATGATCAGATTACGCTGGGCAATGGTTCAAACGACTTGCTAGAAATGTTTGCCCGTGCCTTCGTTTCTTCAAGCGATTCTGTGGTATATAGCCAGCACGCATTTGCGGTTTATGCACTGGTCACTCAAGCCATTAATGCACAAGCGATTGAAGTACCTGCCAAAGGTTTTTCACATGACCTTGAAGCGATGGCAGCAGCAATTCAGGACAATACCAAACTCGTCTTCATTGCCAATCCGAACAATCCGACCGGAACCTGGTTCGAAGAAGCCGAATTTGAAGCTTTCATGCAAAAAGTCCCTGCAAATGTAATTGTGGTGCTAGACGAAGCGTATGTGGAATATTTCCCGGAAAATTTCAATAGCCTGAAATTCCTGCAACAATATCCAAACTTAATTGTTAGCCGTACTTTATCGAAGTGCTATGGTCTGGCTGCACTGCGTGTCGGTTTTGCCTTGGCATCGGTTGAAGTGACCGATTATTTAAACCGTATTCGTCAGCCATTTAACGTCAATCATTTGGCCATGGTCGCTGCGGTGGCTGCACTGAAAGATGAAGACTTTATCGCGCGTTCTCGCGAAGTAAATAAAGCCGGTATGGCGCAACTTGAAGCAGGTTTTAAGGCTTTGGGTCTGAACTATGTGCCTTCTCGTGCTAACTTTATTCTGGTTGATGTACAGGCAGACCCCGCAGCAACCTTTAACGGTTTGCTGAAACAAGGGGTCATTGTACGTCCGGTCGGTATTTCCAGCCACATTCGTGTATCGATTGGTACTGAAGCAGAAAACGCGAAATTCTTAAGCGCGCTTGCTACAGTATTGGGTTTAGAGGCAAAAGCTTAATTCATGTCGCAGCCATTGTTTGAAAAAGTTGCATTTATCGGGCTTGGACTGATTGGTTCAAGTCTGGCGCGTGTCATTCAAGCCGAGCACTTGGCCAATGACATTGTGGCATCGACACGTTCGTCCAAAACTTTGGAAGATGCCAAGGCACTTGGTCTGATTTCTGAAGGCTATGCCGATCCTGTAGATGCAGTCAAAGGTGCAGATCTGATTGTTCTGGCTTTGCCGGTACGTGCCACACAAAAAGTACTTGAGCTGATTCAGCCGTATTTGACAGAAAATGTCATTATTACTGATGTGGGAAGTACCAAAGGTAATGTGGTCGATGCGGCTAAAGCGGTCTTTGGTGACCAGCTTCCAGCAGGTTTTGTGCCGGGTCATCCGATTGCAGGTGCAGAGCATACCGGTGTACATGCAGGAAAAGTCGATCTATTTGCCAATCACAAGGTAATTTTGACGCCACTGCCAAGCAGTAGCGATTGGGCCGTGGAGAAGCTGATTCAACTGTGGCAAGCGGCCAAAGCCGAAGTGATTTGCATGGATGTGGACAAGCACGATGAAGTGCTGGCACATACCAGTCATCTTCCGCATTTAATGGCGTTTAATCTGGTCGAACAACTGGCCAAACGTGAAGACAACTTAGACATATTTCGTTATGCTGCCGGTGGCTTCCGTGATTTCTCGCGGATTGCCGCCAGTGATCCACAAATGTGGCATGACATCTTTTTTGCCAACAAAAAAGCAGTTCTGAATGCCGTAGATGGCTTTGAACAGCAGCTCGCGATTATTCGCAAATTGATCGAAGATGAAGATTCCCAAGCATTGATGGGCTTATTGGGTCATGCGCAGGCAGCTCGCCAGCATTTCAACCATATGCTCGCCAAGAAACCTTTCATGGAGAAAAATAAAGTGACACAACAATTTACCATTCAGCCGGGTGCCAAGACATTTCAAGGTAAATTTACCGTGCCAGGTGACAAATCTGTGTCACATCGCTCGATCATGTTTGGTGCCATCGCTGAAGGTACAACACACGTGACTGGTTTCCTTGAAGGTGAAGATGCACTGGCAACTTTGCAGGCTTTTCGTGACATGGGCGTCAGCATCGAAGGCCCTAAAAATGGTGAAGTCACCATTCATGGCGTCGGTATGCATGGTCTTAAAGCGCCACAGTCTGCCATTTATATGGGCAACTCAGGCACTTCAATGCGTTTGCTGTCCGGTATGCTGGCAGCGCAGAAATTTGATTCAGTGATGACCGGTGATGCATCCCTATCTAAACGCCCAATGGAACGTATTGCCAAGCCTTTACGTGAAATGGGTGCACTGATTCAGACCACGGGTGAACGTGGAACTCCGCCTGTCTCGATTACAGGCAACCAGCAACTACAAGGCATTCAGTACGATTTGCCAATGGCATCAGCGCAGGTAAAATCAGGTATTTTGCTGGCGGGCCTATGGGCAAATGGCGAAACCGCAGTGACTGAACCTGAACCAACCCGTGACCATACTGAGCGTATGTTGCGTGCATTTGGTTATGAGGTGAAAACCGAAGGCAATCGTATTTCATTACAAGGTGGTGGAAAGCTGGTCGGAACCAATATCCAGGTGCCATCTGATATTTCTTCTGCGGCCTTCTTTATGGTCGGCGCTGCGATTACTGAAAATTCGGATGTGACCTTAGAGGCTGTTGGTATCAACCCGACCCGTACTGGCGTGATCGAAATCCTGAAACAGATGGGTGCGGACATTACCGTTGAAAATGAACGCATTGCTGGCGGTGAACCGATTGCAGATATCCGTATTCGTGGTACGCGTACGCTTAAAGGCATTCATATGCCTGAAGATCAGGTGCCATTGGCGATTGATGAATTCCCGGCGCTGTTTATTGCTGCTGCCTGTGCCGAAGGTCAGACGATTTTGACCGGTGCTGCCGAGCTTCGCGTAAAAGAATCGGACCGTATTCAGGTGATGGCAGATGGCCTGCAAACCATGGGCATTGACTGTACCCCAACTGAAGATGGCATTATTATCGAAGGGAAGGGCAAATCAGGTGACTGGTCGCCAATCTTTACCGGTGGTGAAATTGAATCGCATCATGATCATCGCATTGCAATGAGTTTTTCGATTGCCGGTTTACGTAATTCGGAGCAGATCAAGATTGTCGGTACGGAAACGGTAGCCACCAGTTTCCCGACCTTTACAGAACTGACCTCAATTGCAGGTTTGCCTATTCAAGTTTCAGAATAATTTTTAAAATTATGTGAAACAGCCAAGCTTTTGCTTGGCTGTTTTGTTTATATTGCTTATGCTAAACCCATACAAGAAAAAAGCCATTAGGATGTAGCGATGCGAAAATTAAAATTCATGGCCAATACACAAAGCCAGCAACCCCGGGATGGTCAGGAAACCCAGGAATATGTAGCGCATTTTCTTGCCGAAACATTAGGTAAACATGGCTTTCAGACCTTAAGTCAAAGTGGTGCTCAGGTTGCGGTGAGCGTGGATGAACATGCATTGCCCTTATCTGTGAGTTGTGAAACCAGAGATGAACAAGGGCATCTGGTCTGTGAAATTGCCTCATATCCTGAAGAAGAACAGGACTGGCTGGATCGTATCACCGAAAGAAGTTTGCTTAATCAGCTTGCACAGGCAGTGGAAACCTCTCTAAAAGAGCAGGAAAGCTTTAGCGAGTTTGAATGGAAGAGCTAATTCAACAGACTCAATCAGCTTTGCCTACATTGCAAAGTAAACGCCTGATCCTGAATTGTTTTAAATCAGCCGATGCCAAAGAAACTTATGCTTCAATTACGCCGAGTCTGACACGTTTTATGGCGTGGGACCCACCAGAATCTGAACAGGAATTTGCAACAGTCTGGCAAAATTGGCTGGAAAATATGACCGATTATAAAGAATATGTATTTGTGATCCGTCATATTGAAACACAAGAATTTATTGGACTATGTGGTTTACATCGACTTCATGATGAAATACCTGAAGTCGGTATTTGGATCCGTGAAAATGCGCATGGTCATCATTATGGACATGAAGCAGTGCATTGTATTGTGGCCTATGCTTTCAATACATTAGGGCTTCAAGTCTTAAGCTATCCGGTAGCAGAAGAAAACTGGGCTAGCCGTAAAATTGCAGACCGCTTGGGCGGAAAAATTATCCGTTACATCGATAAGCCTAAATATCGGGCTGTGATGTATGAAATTTTTGCAGACGATTTTGTCTTTTAATAAAAAACCCATCATCTGACGGGTTTTATTATCTAGCCAAGCGCTAAGTAGCGAGTCATTGCAATCCGCAATTGCTTTAAATAGCCAGTAAAGAAATGATTGGCACCAGGCAATACGGTCACTAAATGACGCTGTGGTTTTGCCCATTCAATCATATCCGACAGCAGGGTTACTTCATCACCCTCACCATGAATGAACAGAATATCACCTTTAATTGCTGGCGTAACATAATGGCGAATACCGGCAACTGTTGCAGTTGGCAGTCCACATAAAATAGTTTGTTTGGGTTGCAGTTCTACAGGTAAGGCTGCATAGCTCTTTGCCATGACATGCGCACCAAAACTAAAACCGCCCGCATAAAAAGACAGCCCAATATGCTGACTGCGAGCAAACCGAATGATTTCTAATACATCATCCGTCTCACCGAAGCCCTCGTCGTGTATACCTTCACTTTGACCAGAACCGCGAAAACTCGGACGATACACAACACAGCCACGTTCCATATACATTTGTGCCAATAGAACGGGAACCTTGTGTTGGGGCGTACCACCTTGCAAGGGATGGGGGTGACAAACTACCGCGAATCCTTTCACTTCACCCTGAGGATAATCCACAAAAACTTCAATCTGACCCGCAGGTCCTTGAAGGAAAATTTGCTCGGACATATAAATACCGATGATTAACAGGAGAATCGCGCATTTTAACGATTATGGTGAATAAAAACATGAATTGGAATTAAAATAAGCAGACTGATATAGTTTGATTAATCATTTTTTGACCAGGTTGCCATGCTCGCTTTAATTTCTCCAGCCAAAACGCTCGATTACGATACCCCATTACCCACTGACCAATTTACTCAAGCCAGATTATTAGAACATTCGCAGGATTTGATCAAAGCTTGTCGCACACTTTCTGCAACAGAAATTTCCAGTTTGATGAGTGTCAGTGAAAAAATTGCCAATTTAAATACAGCACGTTTCCAGGACTGGCAACCAGATTTTAATTTAGCCAATGCACGTCAGGCTATTTTTGCCTTTAAAGGAGATGTCTATACCGGTCTGGATGCTTATAGCTTAAAGCAGGAAGATCTGCACTTTGCACAACAGCATTTGCGTATGTTGTCTGGTTTATATGGGCTTTTGCGTCCCTTGGATCTGATGATGCCCTATCGTCTGGAAATGGGAACCAAATTGGCCAATTCTCGCGGGCATAACTTATACGACTTCTGGGCACATCACATCACTGATCTGATCAATCAAGATTTAGCCGCAGCCCAGTCTGAGATCTTGGTGAATATTGCTTCTGATGAATATTATAAATCGGTGAACGAGCGCAAAATTCAGGCAGAGATTATTAAGCCAGTATTTCTGGATCAGAAAAATGGCAAATATAAAGTGATTAGTTTCTATGCTAAAAAAGCACGTGGTTTGATGGCACGTTTTATTGTTGAAAATAGAATTGAACATGCCGAAGAACTCAAAGCATTCAATACCGATGGCTATTATTTTGATGCCGATAGTTCACTTAAAGGTGAATTGGTATTTAAACGTGATGAACAAATCAGTGCATAAATAACGTTATTCCGCTACCGCATAGAATAATTGGTTTCTAGGCGGTATTGGGAGCTATGAGTATTGAAATTTTATTTATCCAGCTTTAATCGTTTTTTAAATATTGAGTGCCAGGGGAGTTGATTGGCTGCACTTCGGTACAAATGTGGTTTTTAGCGTCTTTCCCAAATTTTAAGTTAGATAAAAAATTAGAATTATCGCTGAACTCATTGAAATAATGCGTAAAATCTCATCTATTGAATTGTTTTTTACAGAAAATTGAAACTGATATTTCTGGGAAAAGCTGAATAAAATAGCTCAAGTTAATATATTTTAAATCAGGGAATTTTCATTAATTTTTATATTTTTCTTTCCAATAGAAATTTTTATTTAAATAAATAAGTATTTAATATTCAAATATTTAATTTATTAACTTTAGGGAGTATTTAGCGCAAGAGATTTTTTGAGAAAGAATGAAAAATTAATTAAGTAATAATAAATAAAACGATAGAAAAATATCGCTAAACGGTTTAAGAAGTGCATTCTATCGGGTTAAATGTAAAGTAAGTCACAAGTTTATTAGGTTTTTTGTTAGCATAATTGCACAGTGTTACAAAGCAGAATAATAAAAATGAAAATACATGCTATTCCTGTTTTTGTGTTAATGGTCAGTGTATTAGGATTCTGCGTGCATAAACAGGCAGAAATCAGAAAATACGAAAAAATCCGTCATGTCTTGAATGAAGCGCGTGACTCCAGCAAATTGTTAGACTCTAATCGGCATCGACATTAACACATGCATCAATTTTCTTTTTTTTCAATTTAGCGTAATTAATAAAATTAACTCAATAATAAATATAATAAAATATTAAAAATATTCGAATTAAATAGATTGATTTTAAATAAAGTATAAAATCAAAGAAGCAATCAGAAATCAATGTGTTATAATTTGCCACCTATAAAGATGAAGCAAACTTCATCTTTCTAAGCATTTGATTTATATCATTAAATAGAGCTGCATAAAAGTTATGCAGCTTTTTTGTTTAGATTTTTTGGGGTTTTTATAGCATAGCCCTGGGGCTGTAAGCTGTTCAAACATTTGAACCCGTCAAATGGCTATACTGGCATATTCGTTGCTAACACATCCTCAAAATAAATGAATTTTTTGTGAAATTTCATTTATTTGACGGCGTGCTTGAAGCATAAAGTTTACTCAATAGGGGCTAGGTCATGACGACTCCTAATCCATCTTCAGAAAATATGCTTGAACGTCTGTTTAAACTGAGTGAAAACAAAACCAGTTTCCGTACAGAAGTTCTGGCTGGTGTAACTACATTCTTAACCATGTGTTACATCATTATTGTCAATCCAATGATCTTGTCCGAAACAGGGATGGATCATGGGGCTGTCTTTGTAGCAACCTGTCTTGCAGCTGCGATTGGCTGTTTAGTCATGGGCCTGATTGCGAATTATCCAATTGCGCTGGCACCAGGCATGGGCTTAAATGCCTTCTTTACCTATTCTGTATGTCTGGGAATGGGGGTGCCTTGGCAAACCGCCTTGGGTGCAGTTTTTGTTTCAGGTCTGGTCTTTATTGCCATTAGCCTGTTTAAAATACGTGAAGCCATTGTCAATGCAATTCCAATGTCGCTCAAGCTCGCGATTGGTGGTGGTATTGGCTTGTTCCTGGCATTGGTTGCACTGAAAAATGCCGGAATTATTGTGGATAATCCAGCCACACTGGTGGGCTTGGGTGATCTGAAACAACCTTCTGTATTATTAGCACTTTTTGGCTTTTTGTTGGTTGTGGTAATGCACCAGTTTAAAGTCCGTGGTGCGATTATCATCAGTATTCTGGTGGTGACTGCCATTGCAACGGCACTAGGTTATAACGAATTCCAAGGTGTAGTGGGTCATATTCCATCGCTGGCTCCAACATTCATGCAAATGGATTTTGAAGGCCTCTTTACTGCCAGTTTAATTGGAGTGATTTTTGTTTTCTTCCTGGTCGATCTGTTTGACTCTACCGGGACGTTGGTCGGTGTTTCGCATCGTGCAGGTCTGTTAAAAGACGGGAAATTACCACGTTTGAAGAAAGCCTTATTTGCTGACTCATCAGCGATTGTTGCTGGTGCGGCACTGGGTACTTCTTCAACTACGCCTTATATTGAATCTTCTGCGGGTGTGGCAGCAGGTGGCCGTACCGGTCTAACCGCCGTGGTGGTTGGATTGCTGTTTATTGCCTGTTTATTCCTGGCACCGCTTGCACAATCAGTTCCGAGTTTTGCCACTGCGCCAGCATTGTTATTTGTTGGTGTGTTGATGATTCAGGGTATCGTCCATATTGACTGGGAAGATATTACTGAGGCAGTACCGGCATTTTTAACCATCGTATTTATGCCATTTACCTATTCGATTGCGGATGGTATTGCGATGGGCTTTATCAGCTATGCACTGATCAAGTTGTTGACTGGTAAGGCTGCGACTGTACCGTATATGGTCTGGATTATTGCTGTTCTGTGGACGCTTAAATTCGCACTGTTTGGTGGCTAATTTTTCTACATTCAGAAAGGGTGTAAACTGAGTTTGCGCCCTTTTTTATTATTTAAAGGTTTCACGAGGAGAAGTGATGAACCGTCTTGAGTTGATTCGCGCTTTGCCAAAAGCCGAGCTTCATGTTCATATTGAAGGCACTTTTGAGCCTGAGCTAATGTTTGCAATCGCTCAGCGTAATCAGATTGACATCCCGTATAAATCTGTCGAGGAAGTTAAGCAGGCTTATAATTTCCATAATCTTCAGTCCTTCCTGGATATTTATTATGCCGGGGCCAATGTACTGATCCATGAACAGGACTTTTATGACCTGGCTTGGGCCTATTTTGAAAAATGTGCCGAAGACAATGTGGTGCATACAGAAATGTTCTTCGATCCGCAAACGCATACCGACCGTGGAATTGCTTTTGCGACCGTCATCAATGGCCTGCAAAAAGCCTGCGATGATGCCAAGGCCAAGCTTGGAATCAGCTCACATTTGATCATGTGTTTCCTGCGTCATTTAAGTGAAGAGGCGGCCTTTGAAACGCTGGAGCAGGCATTGCCCTATAAAGACCAGATTATTGCGATTGGTCTGGATTCAAGTGAAGTCGGGCATCCACCTTCTAAATTTGAACGTGTCTTTGCCAAAGCGCGTGAAGTAGGGTTTTTGGTCGTAGCACATGCGGGCGAAGAAGGCCCGGCAGAATATGTCTGGGAAGCTCTGGATTTACTGAAAGTTAATCGTATTGATCATGGGGTGCGTTCAGAAGAAGATTCTGAGTTAATGCAACGGTTGATTCGCGAAAAAATGCCCTTAACGGTGTGCCCGCTGTCAAATCTGAAGCTTTGTGTGGTCGAGGATATGCAGCAGCATAATATCCGTCGTCTCTTGCAGCAGGGTGTCCATGTTACAGTCAACTCAGATGATCCATCCTATTTTGGTGGCTATATGAATGACAACTTTATTGCCATTGCTGAAGCGCTAGACTTGAGTAACGAGGAATTAAAGCAGTTGGCAACGCACTCCTTTGAAGCGTCGTTTATTCCAGAGGCTGAAAAAGAGAAATGGATCAACCAGATCCGTGCCTTGGTTTAAGTTTTTACAAAAGGCAGAGTTCGCTCTGCCTTTATCATTTTTATAGGCCAATATGAAATTGAAAAGTTTACTTCTGATCCTCAGCATATTGTTGATTTCTGCCTGTTCTAGTGCGGATATGACATTGACACAGCGTACTTTAAAACCTTTGATTGAATATCAATGCAGTAAAGAGCTGCAAAATTCCAAAGTTTGGAAAGTTTCGACCTACTTAATGCAGGACACCAGTAAAGTTGAACTTGAGAAAAATGTGTGTTCATGTGTAGGTGAGCATGCGTTAAAAGATGTGCCTGCCAAAACTTTGTTAAAAGCCACAGTTGATGAAGCAGCCAAAAAAGAACTGACGCAAAAAGCGATTGCAAACAGTCTCAGAAGTTGTCTCAAGGAATTTATTTAATGAAACAGCCTGCAAGCACAGACTGGGAACATTATTTAGCCCATATTAATGGTCTAACTATTTATCCTGTTGGGTCATACTTTTTAATACATGATCTTTATCGATAAAATGATGTTTAAAGGCTGCGGCAATATGGCCAACCAGTAGAATGCCGACTGCCCAGGAAAGCCAGATATGCAAGGGCTTAACAATAGCGGTCACAGCCGAGTTTTCGGCAATGAGGGGTGGCAGGTTAAATAAATACAGCACCGGTGCTGGATAACCCAAACTCCAACTATACAAACAACCTGTAAGGGGTAGGGCAATCAGCATGAAATACAGCGCCAGATGACCAGCATGTGCCAACGTTTTCATCCGCGGTGACATACTCTCAGGCAGTGACGGCGCCGGATGGGTATAGCGCCAGAAAATTCGAACAACGAGCAGGAAAATAATGGTGGTTGCAATATTTTTATGCAGTGAAATCACATCACCCTTAAAGCTGCCATCAACCTCATAACTTAAAAAATTACCACTATAAAAACCGATGAGCCAGGCCGCAATAAAAATAACCGCCATGATCCAATGCAGCCATTGCGCTGTTCGTGTGTAATACAGTGATTTATTCATCTAGATATTCCGTTGCTCTTCAATAAGGCCGAACCTTAGCAAAGGGTGAATCAATTCAGCAATTCCAAATCTGCAACGCTATGGTGGCTTTCATGCAACATCTATTAAATTGGTTGGCTGTAGATTAAACATGCTTAGTGATTTTTAGATTTCTTATTCAGGTGAATTTCGGCACAATAGCGACAGTCTTCATCTATGAGTGAATAAGGAATATATCTGTGAAAAAATTATTGGCTGTACTTGCGCCACTGACTCTGGTTTTATCAGCGTGTACAGCGACAGGCACTTCTGATGCGCCAAGTACCACTCAACAACTGGGCGGCACTGCGCTTAAAATCGCGATCAATGCAAAATGCACCACTGAACTGAATAATATTCCAGCGTGGCAAACGGCAACACGTCTAATGACCACAACACAAAAGCAAAATATCCAGTCTGAAATTTGTGGCTGTGTCAGCGAAAAAGCACCGCAAAATGTGACAGCGGTTGATTTGGCGACTGCTGCGATTGATCCGGTGGCACGTACCACAATCGTGGGCAATGTGGTTGCAAAAACCATTAACGCTTGTGTGGCTGAAGCTGTAAACTAAGCCAAGATTAAATTGAAATAGGCTGACAGGTTCAGCCTATTTTTTATGGGAAATGACATGAAAATTGCTGGTGTAGATGAAGCAGGGCGTGGACCGCTGGTCGGTTCAGTGGTGGCGGCCGCGGTAATTTTAGATCCAAATAACCCGATTGAAGGTTTAAATGACTCTAAAAAACTGACTGAAAAGAAACGTGAAAAACTTTTTATCGAAATTCAGGAAAAAGCGCTGGCTTGGGCAATTGCTGAGGCGTCAGCAGCAGAAATTGATGAGCATAATATTCTGCAGGCATCCTTACTGGCAATGCGCCGTGCTGTAGAAGCTTTAGCGATTCAACCTGAGCATGTGCTGGTCGATGGCAATAAAGTCCCTCAGGGGCTAACGATGAGCTGTGACGCGATCATTGGTGGCGATGCTTTGCATGCAGAAATTTCTGCTGCTAGTATTCTGGCCAAAGTTACCCGTGATCATCAAATGATTGAGATGGATCTAAAGCATCCACAATTTGGTTTTGCCAAGCACAAGGGCTATCCAACCAAAGCACATTTTGAAGCGATTGCCTTGCATGGGGTGATTGATGAGCACCGTCGTAGTTTTGGGCCGGTAAAAAAGGTAGTTGCAGCATTGCTGGAACAGCAGGGCGCAGAACTTTAATTCTTATTTAATTTAAAGGTTCTGAATATTGAAATGTGTATTCATTAAAGTATAGATCAATTAAAAGCGGCTTCAAAGCCGCTTTATGATTTACACAAAAATTAACGGTTAAAGTTATTTTGTGTTTGGTTTTCATCTTCATACGAAGGTTGGAAATCCTGATCGATATGCTGAAGATGTTCATGCATTGCACGTTCATGCTGGATACGCTGGTAAATCTCTTCACGGTGCACAGAGACTTCTTTCGGAGCATTGACCCCAATACGAACCTGATTACCTTTTACACCAAGCACAGTCACGCTGACTTGGTCTCCAATCATTAAAGTTTCCCCGACACGTCGAGTCAAAATCAGCATGTTTCTCTCCTTGCAAAATGCAAAACCTGCAATCTATTGAATATAAAACAAAAACACAACCAAAAATTAAAAAATAAAATCTGGATAGAAATTCTGTCATCTGGGTGAAAGATTTTAATCTATCTCAGTTTTTTAAAAATCCTCAGGCTTAATATAACAGAGCCACTATAAAAAAAACTATAGTGGCTCTGAATTTTTGTAGAGATTTATAGAATACTGTCAAACAATGACAATATTTTGTCATTCCTCTTAAGCGCGTACGCTTGATTCACCTTGTTCGCGGTCTAGACCGAAGGCGGTATGCAGTGAACGAACTGCAAGTTCCAGATAGTTTTCTTCAATAATCACTGAAATTTTGATTTCAGAAGTAGAGATCATCAGGATGTTAATACCTTCAGCTGCCAGTGCGGTAAACATTTTGCTTGCAACACCTGCATGTGAACGCATGCCTACACCGACGATAGAAACTTTGACGATATCTGAACGGGTAGCGACTTCACGTGCACCAATTTCCTGAGCGGTTGCTTCGAGAATGGCTTTGGCCTTGTTCAATTCGCTGCGGTTGACTGTAAAAGTAAAATCAGTCGTACCATCTTCTTCAACGTTCTGGATAATCATATCCACTTCAACATTGGCATCACCAATCGGGCACAAAATTTTAGAGGCGATGCCCGGTTCATCAGGTACACCTAAAATCGTTAATTTTGCTTCGTCACGGTTAAATGCGATACCGGAGATAATTGGCTGTTCCATATTGTCTTCCAATTCAGTCGTAATAAGTGTACCCACGTTTTGCTTAAATTCTTCGTCGAATGCGCCATCATTGTCATTGTCGAAGCTGGATAATACGCGTAAAGGTACTTGATATTTACCGGCAAATTCAACTGCACGAATTTGCAGGACTTTTGAACCCAGTGACGCCATTTCAAGCATTTCTTCAAAGGAAATACGGTCAACTTTCTTGGCTTTGGGTGCAACACGTGGATCAGTGGTATATACGCCATCAACGTCTGTATAAATCTGGCATTCATCGGCTTTTAGTGCAGCAGCAATCGCGACACCTGAAGTATCAGAACCGCCGCGGCCTAAAGTGGTGGTATTGCCATGCTCGTCAAAACCCTGGAAACCTGCAACTACAAGTACACGGCCAGCATCCAGATTCGAGTTCAGGACTTCAGTATCAATTGATTCGATACGTGCCTTATTGAATGAGCTGTCGGTTTTCATGCCAACCTGGCGACCTGTCAGTGATTTTGCTTCAACGCCAATAGAGTTGAGCGCCATCGCTAACATAGAAATCGTAACCTGCTCACCCGTAGAGACCATCTGGTCTAGTTCACGTGGGTCAGGGGTTTCGGTAATGGCTTTCGCGAGAGCAAGCAGACGATTGGTTTCGCCACTCATCGCTGATACAACCACAACCACCTTGTGGCCATGGTCATGCCAGCGTTTCACACGACGAGCAACATTTAAAATGCGCTCGGGAGTACCCATAGAGGTACCGCCATATTTTTGAACGATTAGTGCCATAGTTGTTCCATATAAGCCATGACCCTGATAGTCCTATCAGGGTCAGTTACACAAAATTGAAGTTTTATTTTGCTGCCAGCCAGGCAGTTAAATCTGCCATCACCGGAGCAAACTTCTCGTTAAGTGGCGCGCCACCTTGTGCCAAGTCAGGTTTACCACCACCTTTACCACCCAGCTCGGTTGCCAGATGTTTGATGATGTCACCCGCTTTTATAGATGCAGTAAAGTCTTTTGCTACAGATGCGATCAAGCTCACCTTGTCACCCTCTACACCTGCAAGCACAATGACTGCATTTTCTAATTTTGATTTCACACCGTCATGCAGGTTGCGTAGTGCTTTCGCATCCATATTTTCAACGGTTGTAATCAAGGTTGCACGACCTGCAATGGTTTGAACTTGGCTTAGAAGTTCACCGGCTTGCAGGCTAGCAAGTTTCTGATTCAGTTGTTCGATCTGTTTTTGCAAGCTCGATGCAGTATCAACTAACGCTTCAACTTTTTCTAAAGTCTGGTCTTTTTGCGCTTTGAGCAAACCGTTAATCGTATTGATGTCACGATCGGCTTTTTGTGCAACTTCAACTGCTTTGGTGCCTGTCACTGCTTCAATACGACGTATACCTGCTGCAACACCACCTTCAGAAGTGATCTTGAACAGACCGATGTCACCGGTACGTTTTACGTGAATACCACCGCAAAGCTCGATGGAGAAATTTTTCTCTTCAATCACTGAACCCATCGACAATACACGGACTTCGTCACCGTATTTTTCGCCGAACAGCATCATCGCGCCTTTGGCTTTGGCAGATTCAATATCCAGCAGTTCAGTAGACACCGCAGTATTGGCAATTACTTCAGCATTGACCAGACGTTCAATTTCTTGCAGCTGTTCAAAGCTAACCGGTTGATCATTGGCAAAGTCAAAACGTAACACATCAGATGCGACCAATGAACCCTTTTGTTGTACATGTGAGCCCAGAATTTGACGCAGCGCAGCATGTAGTAGGTGAGTTGCAGAGTGGTTGCGTGCAGTTGCTGCACGAATCTCGGCTTGCACTGTTGCTTCTACATTTTGAGTAACTTTCAAGTTACCCATGGTCACGATGCCTTGATGTACAAATGCACCACCAGATTTTTTCGTGTCCTGAACTTCGAAAATCCCGGTATAGTTTTTGAAAATACCTGTATCACCGATTTGACCACCGCTTTCTGCATAGAAAGGAGTCTGGTTGAGTACGATTAAAGCTTCGTCGCCTTCAACGACTTCATCTACTTGCTCGCCATCTTTATAGATTGCGATGATTTGGCCTTCGCCTGCAGTTGCATCATAACCATCAAATTGAGTTTCGCCTTCAACTTTGACAACACTGTTGTAATCGATCGCGAATTTACCTGCATCACGCGCACGTTGACGCTGTGCTGCCATTTCAACTTCAAAGCCAGCTTCGTCAATGCTTAAGTCACGTTCACGTGCGATATCCGCAGTTAAGTCCGTCGGGAAACCGTAAGTGTCGTAAAGTTTGAAAACCACTTCACCCGGAATCACAGAACCTTTTAATTGTGCCAATTCGCCTTCAAGCAATTTCAAACCTTGCTCAAGTGTTTTGGCAAATTGTTCTTCTTCTTTGAGCAGTTGAGCTTCGATACGTGCTTGTTGTGCTGCAAGTTCTGGATATGCTTCGCCCATCACTTCAATAAGCGGCTGCAACATTTTATGGAAGAATGAACCGGTCGCACCCAGTTTGTTACCGTGACGCACTGCACGGCGGATGATACGACGCAGTACATAACCACGACCTTCATTTGAAGGATTAACACCATCAGCGATTAAAAATGAACATGAACGTGCATGGTCAGCAACCACTTTAAGTGAAGCAGGGTATTGTACAGGTGTGCCTTTTTCAGCCGCTTCAGCTTCAAGTGCAGTAGTGTCTAGACCAATAATCTCAGCCGCAGATTTGAGTAAGTGCTGGAACAAATCAATTTCGTAGTTTGAGTTGACATGCTGTAAAACTGCAGAAATACGCTCAAGACCCATACCAGTATCTACGGAAGGCGCTGGAAGCGGATGAAGTACGCCATCACTCGTGCGGTTAAACTGCATGAAAACGTTGTTCCAGATTTCAATGAAACGGTCGCCATCTTCTTCAGGTGTGCCCGGCAGGCCACCCCAGATGTGATCGCCATGGTCAAAGAAAATTTCAGAACATGGGCCGCAAGGACCGGTGTCGCCCATCGCCCAGAAGTTATCTGATGCGTATTGACCACCTTTGTTGTCACCAATACGGATAATGCGAGATGCATCTAGGCCGATTTCTTTGTTCCAGATGTCGAATGCTTCGTCATCGGTATGATAAACAGTGGCATAAAGCTTATCTTTAGGTAGCGCTAACCAGTCATCGCCCGTCAAAAAATCCCAGGCAAATTTGATCGCATCACGTTTGAAGTAATCACCAAATGAAAAGTTACCTAACATTTCAAAGAAGGTATGGTGACGCGCGGTATAACCGACATTATCCAAGTCGTTGTGTTTACCACCTGCACGTACGCATTTTTGTGATGATACGGCACGGACATAATCGCGTTTTTCTAGACCTAAGAAGCAATCTTTAAACTGGTTCATACCCGCATTGGTGAACAGTAAAGTTGGATCATTGGCGGGTACTAGTGAACTCGACGCGACACGTGTATGCCCTTGCGATTCAAAGTAACGCAAAAATGCTTCACGAATTTCAGCTGATGTCATAAAACGAGTACTCACAACCAAGTCACTCCATAATTTCCGATTTGGCTAAAACACCACAGTCTGACAAGCACATGAGAGCTCTGCTGCAATGCGGGGCTTAAAAATTTAAAACGCCAAATTATAACGGAAAAAGCGGTATGCACCAATCATTTTAAAACCAATTGCCAAGGAATTATTGACTCGGGTTTAGTGCTGAATTCATAAAATGAATTTTCTATTCAGAACAATTCGGTTATATCCATCTATTTACACAGCATCAGAATTTTAAAAGATCTGAATATTGGGCGATGTATCAGAAATAAAATAATCGAAAATCAGTATTTTCACTGAAGTTTTTCATGTACTGCGCAAGAAATCCTTTAACATAGAGGAGTTTTAAAATAGGCATATAAAAGGTTGAGTCATGCAACGAGTGGCAATCAATGGATTTGGGCGTATTGGACGTAATGTATTGCGTGCCTGGTTTGAAAATCCGAAAGATTTTAAATTTGAAATCGTTGCCATTAACGATATTGCTGATGTTGAAACCTTAATTCATCTGTTTAAATATGACTCAACCCATGGCCGTTTTCCGGGACAGGTAGACGTCAGCTATGATGCCGAACATATTTATCTGCATATCAGCTATCAGGATGCCAGCTTAAAAGTTCAGGTTTTGTGTGAAGCCAACCCGGCGCAGCTTCCTTGGCAAAAACTTGAAGTAGATGTAGTGCTGGAATGTACCGGGCTGTTCCGTTCCCGTGCAGCTGCGACCCAGCATATTGAGGCAGGGGCGAAACGGGTGATTATTGGAGCAGCACCCTTTGATACTGTCGATGCTGCGATTGTGTATGGTGTCAATCATCACGAAGTTAAAGCCACCGACCAGATCATTTCCAGTGTGTCCTGTACCACTCAGGCCCTAGTACCGCTGGTCAAAATTCTCGATGATGCTTTTGGCATCAGCAGTGCGTTAATGACCGAAATCCATGCGGTGACCGCAGATCAATCTGTGCTGGATCAGGCGCATCGCGATCTGCGTCGTGCACGGGCAGCAGGACACAATATTATTCCCACCACATCCAGTGCGCTGGGTGCATTAAAGCGGGTTATGCCAAAAATGGAAGATCGGATTGACGGTTATTCAATTCGGGTGCCGACCATTAATGTCGCAGCAATTGACCTGACCTTTGTTTCCCAGTCACCGATTACCGATCATAAACTGAATGAAGTGTTAATTAAGGCGGCGCGACAGGATTTTGCCGAAATCATGTCAGTGACGGATGAACCTTTGGTGTCGAGTGATTTTAATCATTCTCCTTATTCCTTGATCGTTGACCTGACCCAAACCCTAGTGGTGGGACAACAGGCCAAGGTCTTTGCCTGGTATGACAATGAATGGGGTTATGCCAACCGCTTGCTGGATTTATGTGAATCTTTTCATTAAGTTTGACTTTGCTAAGCCTGAAAAGTGCCGATATACGGTGCTTTTTTTGCTTTAAACATTCTTGATATGCGTTGTTTTAATAGAATTTGCGCGTAATTGATCGAAAAGCAGCGTGAGTGCTTGAATTATTTGCATCATCTGCATGATTTTTCGTTAAGATAAAGCCAATAAAATGAAATAAGAGCAAGCATATGATGTTGGTTTGGGGATTTATTATACTGCTCACATTGGCAGTGATTTTTCTAATCTGGCTGCAGTTCAATCAGAATGATGGTTCAGGTGTCGTGGAGGGCGTGCCGGTAGAAGAGAAAGTCGCGCATCTGGAAGAAAATTTAAAAAAGACCCTGGAAATTATGCAGGACTTGGCTAAAAAAATGCATGTACAGCAGGAAGTGCTGGATCAGACCACAATCAAACTGCAGCAGGTCGAGTTGCAAAATGCAGAGCTGGTCAGCCTGCTCACCAAGGTCGTAGACCCACAGAAATAAACAGAATCCCTTTAGAAATCATATAAAGAATTCTGTTTGAGGGCTAGACGAGAAGAGTTCTTAAGACGGCTGCAGACACCATGCTGATGGCAACTGTGGGGAGCAAGCCAAAACGCGTAGCGGCAAACAGAGTTAAAGCCAAAGCGATCAGATCTGCAGGGTTGTCGCGTACAAAATACGGTGCGATGACTGAAATCAGGACACAGCCGGGTACAACGTCCATGATTTTACGCTGACGTTGTGTCAGCGTCTTATTTTTTAATAAGACATAGCCCAGAATCCGGGTCAGATAGGTGGTTGCCGCAATC
Source organism: Acinetobacter sp. YH01008 (assembly GCF_013420435.1). NCBI lineage: Bacteria > Pseudomonadati > Pseudomonadota > Gammaproteobacteria > Moraxellales > Moraxellaceae > Acinetobacter > Acinetobacter sp. YH01008. The sequence continues at coordinate 33,858 of NZ_VOYD01000020.1, read as the reverse complement.
AGCAGGATGGCCAGCAATGTACTCATCTCAATCATGCTTCCTCCTCACCAATCAAGAAAAAAGCAGACACAATGCCGGCTAGGGCACCCATCGGCACATACCAGCCAGCAGGCAAATATAAATAAGCCAGAGCAGCACAGATCAGGCTTACTAGCCATGGCCGGGCTGCATTCAAGCCTTTCCACATGCTTCGCATCAACACCAGAAATACAGCAGGAAAGGCCATATCAAAGCCCCAGCGGTTGATATCGCCTAAAACAGGTCCAAGCATCGCGCCCAGTGTGGTAAAACCGACCCACATCAGATAAAGACAGAAACATAAACCGGCATAGTAGGGCATGCTAAAAGCAGCCCGATAACCCCACTGCGCCTGTTTTCTTTGCGCATCCGCCAGACTTAAGGCCCAGCTTTCATCAACCATAAAAAACAGGGCCGGCAATACTTTGCGATTCGGGAGATGTTTTAAATACGGGACTAGGCTTGCACCCATCAGCAAATGCCGGCTATTCACCAAAAAGGTAATAAACAGCAGCATGAATAAATTGGGTGGACTGGTCCAGACTTCCAGAATGGCAAATTCAGAACCGCCGGCAAAATTGAGTCCAGTCAGCAAAGGCACTTCCAGCACACTGAAATTTTTCTGAATCGCAGTCGCACCTAGCACCAAAGCAAAGGGAATAATTCCTAAAAGCATAGGAATAGAATCTTTCATACCGCGCTGAAATTCGCTGAAATCTGTATGCGCGAGCGCGGGCGTGCTGCTTTGTCTGAGCAAAAGCATGTCAGTGACCTGAGGACTTCAATATTGAACCGTATTTTATAGCGATAATCGGGCTATTTGCTGTTGTAGTGCATACAATTTAAATTTGATTTGGAATTAAATTGCGCTAAATTGGCTTAAAGGGGTTTTAAATACTAAAGTAACAAGATGGATCAAATTGATAAACGCATTTTGCATGAACTGCAAAAGAACGGAAAATTGCAAAATAATGAACTGGCTCAATTAATTGGCTTGTCGCCGTCCCCCTGTTTAAGAAGAGTCAAGCAACTAGAAGATGATGGGGTCATTGAGCAGTATGTCGCCTTACTCAATCCGCAAAAAGTCAATCTGGCAATGAGTGTATTTGCACGGGTTTGGCTTAAATCTCAAGAAGCCGCCGTGGTCGATCAATTTGTTGAAGCCATCAAGGAGATGCCGGAAGTGGTGGAATGCCAGTTAATGGCGGGAGATTGTGATTTCTTTTTAAGAATTGTGGTGGCCGATCTGGATGCCTATCGTAAATTTCAGATTCATCATTTGACTCAAATTCCCTGCATCCAAAGTGTAAAAACCGAAATTCCATTGCAAACGGTAAAAAGTACCACCGCATTGCCATTGGTCTAAAATGATTTTTTGTTTATAGCGCGTGTTGGTCATACACGATAAAACGCTGATAGTTGACGCAATTGTGGCTCATTGCATAAGAGAGTAAAAATTATAAAATTTTGCGATGCACAGCCAAAACTATCGTGCTAGACTAGGAGAAATCGGGTGTGCTCCCGATTTTTTTATGCGGATTCGTTCCGCGCTGACAAGAATTTAGGTTTACAACATGCCCATTTCAGAGACATGGTTATTACCTGATGGTGTAGCTGATGTATTACCAGAACAAGCGCAAGTCATTGAAAGTTTGCGCCGTAAATCACTGGATTTCCTTGCATCTCGAGGTTATCAGTTGGTGTACACGCCATTCATTGAGTACATCGAATCTCTCTCTTCTCTCTCAGAATCGAATCAAGATTTAGACTTAGCCACTTTTAAAGTCATCGATCAGCTTTCTGGTCGTTTGCTTGGTGTGCGTGCCGATATGACACCACAAGTGGCGCGTATTGATGCACATGTACATCCAGTGGAAGGTGTGGCGCGTTACTGCTATGCAGGTACCGTTCTGCATACCAAACCACGCGGTTTTAATACCTCGCGTGCGCCTTTGCAGTTAGGCGCCGAACTGTTTGGTTCAGACAGCATCGATGCCGATGTAGAAATGGTCGATTTAATGATCAGTCTGATTCAGGAAACAGGTCTGGCAGACGGAATCCATCTGGACTTGGGTCATGTCGGCTTATTCCGCAGTCTGGTGGCTCAAGCAGGTTTGAACAAAGTTGCTGAACGTAAACTGTCTGATTTATACCAACGTAAGGCCTTGCCAGAGTTGGAAGAATTTACGGCAGAACTGAAATTTGGTCAGGACTTTTATGCACTGGGCCGCTATGCCAGCGATCTGGACGCATTACAGGCAAATTTAAGTGCTGAAGTGTTGGCGAATCCAGCCTTCAAGCAAGCTTTTGATGCCTTACAAATTACCAAAGATCAGGTTCAAGCCCGTTGGCCAAACTTGAGTATTGGGATTGATGTGGTTGAATTGCGTTCATACCATTATCATACTGGTCTGATGTATGCAGTCTATGCACCGAACCGTGCAGCAGCACTGGCACAAGGCGGTCGTTATGATGGCATTGGTGAACATTTCGGTCGTGCGCGTCCTGCCACAGGTTTCTCTTGTGACTTATATGCGTTAAGCGCAGGTCAGTTTGACGCAGTACAGGTTGTGGTTGCACCTAAAGGCACTGATGCAGAACTTCTGAATGCGATTCAGAACATTCGTGCACAAGGCTTAAGTGTAATTCAGTTACTGGGTAATGATGATTTAAACTCGATTCCATATGCGACGCACCAGCTGGTGAATGCGAATGGTGAGTGGACAGTCAAAACGATTTAACTGCTTGGCTCAGTGTTCATGTCGCTGAGCGGGGCTTTCAACTTTAACAGCATGATGTAATGAGGCTATTATGGGCAAGAATGTTGTGGTACTTGGTACCCAATGGGGCGACGAAGGTAAAGGTAAAATCGTCGACCTGCTCACAGATCAAGCGGCAGCGGTAGTTCGTTATCAAGGCGGACATAACGCAGGTCACACTCTTGTGGTTGGTGGTAAGAAAACTGTCTTACACCTCATTCCATCAGGTATTTTACGTGAAAACGTATTGTGCTTAATTGGTAACGGTGTTGTTCTTTCTCCTGAAGCGCTCATCAAAGAGATGGATATTCTTGAAAAAGAAGGCGTTCCTGTTAAAGAACGTTTACGCATTTCTCCAAACTGTCCATTGATTCTTCCGAACCACATCGCACTTGATCAGGCGCGTGAGAAAAAACGTGGTAATGCGAAGATTGGTACGACAGGTCGTGGTATCGGTCCTGCATACGAAGACAAAGTAGCGCGTCGCGCAGTACGTGTTGCTGACCTGGTACGTGGTGGTGAACATCTTACTGCTCAGTTAACTGAACTTCTGGATTACCATAACTTCCAGCTTACTCAATACTATGGTGTTGAAGCAGTTAAGCTAGAAGACGTACTGGCACTTTGCGACGAATGGCGTAAGGTTGTTGCGCCGTTGGTTGTAGACGTAACAACTGAACTGCATAACTACCGTAAAAACGGTGACAACATCATGTTTGAAGGCGCGCAAGGTTCACTTCTTGACGTTGACCATGGTACATACCCGTATGTGACATCTTCAAACACCACTGCTGGTGGCGTAAGCTCAGGTTCAGGTCTGGGTCCTTTGCACCTTGATTATGTACTGGGTATTACCAAAGCGTACACTACGCGTGTCGGTGCAGGCCCATTCCCAACGGAATTGGTTTATGACGCTGCAAACGATGTGGGTGATGCGGTTGGTAAACACCTGGGTACCATTGGTAATGAATTTGGTGCGTCTACTGGCCGTCAACGTCGTTGTGGCTGGTTCGATGCTGAAATTCTACGTCGTTCAGTAGATGTAAACTCACTGTCTGGTATTTGCCTGACTAAACTTGATGTTCTTGATGGTTTAGAAGAAGTGAAAATCTGTGTCGGTTATGAAGCTGCAGATTCTGGTTGTGTCGGTTCTTCCGATGCGCTTGCATTCGAAACTTTAAAACCAATTTACGAAACAATGCCAGGCTGGTCTGAGTCAACTTTCGGTGCAAAATCGCTGGATCAGTTGCCACAAGCTGCATTGAACTATGTAAAACGTCTTGAGCAACTGATTGAATGTCCAATCGACATCATTTCAACCGGTCCAGACCGTGAAGAAACTATCGTTCTTCGCCACCCGTTTGATGCTTGATCTTCATTTGATTAAAGCTTGAATGATAAAACCCATCTCCGGATGGGTTTTTTATATCCAAAAACTATAAATTTGGCTCAAGACTAAAGTTGCATCGGTGCTGTGACAAAATGTGCTTTAACATAGCCATATATAAAGAAAGAAAAAATGAGTGAAAGGATGCAAAAAAATATATCGGCGACCATGTTTTATTCATTGTTATTCGCGATGGGCGGGGCGCCAACAATTGCCATGATGATTATTCGCGCGCAAACCCAAAATCCTGAGGTGATTTATGCGGCGCTGATTGGTCTGAGTGTCATTATCGCCTGTATATTAGTGCCTATTATTTTATTGCAAAACGCCTATTTATTTTTTAAACGTAAAGATGAAATTCTGGAACAAAAAATAAAACCCTTAAGTCAGGTTTATCTGGGCTTGAACATTATCTGTCTGATTTATTGGCTGGCGATACAGTACTTGGCTTAAAAATTACAGAATTTATAAGAAGATGGAGTAATTAAGCGTTTAGCTCCTGTATGCTTTCACTTATAATTTTTACAATGTAAATTAAGCTTGGGCTAAGGTAGAGTTGATTATAATGAAGAATAAATTTTTATTGGGTATGGCGGCTGCCGCAGCCGTGACATTGTCGGGTTGTACCACTATTGCGGATATTGCTGGGGCTGATTCTGCGACCTTAAATGCATCTGCGACACAAAGCTATAATGCCATGGTGACTGATGCCAGAAATAAAGGTCAACTGGACACCAGTTCAGCGACCTATAAACGTATTAATACCGTATTTAACCGTTTAAAGCCGATTGCGAACCAAATGAACCAGACTGGTACAGCATTCCAGTGGCAATTGGCTGTGCTCAAGTCCGATCAGGTTAATGCCTTTGTTGCACCGGGTGGTAAAGTGGTATTTTATACCGGTATTGTGAATAAGCTGAATCTGACCGATGCTGAAATTGCAGCAATTATGGGTCATGAAATGGTACATGCCTTAGAAGAGCATTCTAAGCAGAAAATTGGTGCCCAGGCGCTCACCGACCTGGCTTTAGGCATTGGTCTGAATGCAGCTGGTGTGGGCCAGGGTGGCGCAGCAGCAGCGCAATTAGGAAGTCAGATCGGGATTGGCCTGCCATACTCGCGTAATCTGGAAAGCCGTGCTGACCAGGGTGGCTTGATGCTGATGGCACGTGCAGGTTATAACCCGAATGCAGCGATTACCTTGTGGGAAAAAATGAACAAACTCGGTGGCAGCAATGGCGCAACCTTCCTGTCTACGCATCCATCGAACAGCCAGCGTATTGGACAAATGCGTCAACAGTTACCAGCAGCCATGCAGATTTATAATCAACGCAAATAATCCAGCGATTATTCTCTAAAGGGATCTCTTGATCGGATTGAAACAGCAGGGCCATGGTCCTGCTTTTTTATTCTCCATTTTAAAATGAATATTTTGGCGGCAATAAAAAAGGCAAAGTTTTCACTTTGCCTTTTTTACACTCGATCAGAAGATCTTAGTGCTGGTGACCACCTGCACCGTGTACATGACCGTGATCTAATTCTTCTTGAGAAGCTTCACGAATCGATACAATTTCAACTTCGAAAGTCAGGTCTTGACCAGCAAGCGGGAAGTTCGCATCTACAACAACATTGTCGCCTTCAACTGCTTTAACAGTTACGATTTGCACGCCGTCATCAGTTTGAGCTTGGAACTGCATACCTGCTTGAATGTTGTCTACGCCTTGGAACATTTGCGCAGGAACTTCTTGTACGAGGTCAGGGTTATATTCGCCATAACCTTCAGCAGCAGGAACATTAACAGTGAATTTTTCACCCACAGTTTTGCCTTCTAACGCGTTTTCTAAACCTGGGATGATGTTACCTGCACCGTGCAAATAGGCAAGTGGTTCACCTTGAGATTGGTCGAGAGTTTCACCCTCTGCGTTAGTCAATGTGTAGTGGAAAGAAACCACGAGGTTATTTGCAATAGCAGTCATGTGAATTGATCCATTCAATTTTTTAAGGGTACATCATAAAGTGAAATTGCATTTTTGTAGACTAAAATTAGCAAAAAAACGCAATTTGACAATTTTATTGACGATTTTTTCATTGATTGGGCCAAATTCTGGAATTTCAATGCAATTTCAGCTTTGGAGAGATTTTTCGTGTAACTAAATCTTTTGCAGTCAAAATACCGGCATGGGCATAACCATGAATGGCCGCCTGATGAATCCGGTATAAAGAGACATACATGGTTTTGGCGACAAAGCCTTGCACATTGACCTGACCCAGCAATTCCCCCACAGCTTTATTCTGACTTAAGGAAATCAGTGAGCCCTTGTCAGAAAATTTAAACATCGGCAAATAGCTATCTCCATTGACATGGGCTTTTAAAGCATTGGCCAGAAAGCTGGCTTGCTGGCTGGCCACTTGAGCTCGTGGGCCCAAGACGGGTTGATCTGCCGCAGGCTGGCAATGCGCACAATCACCAAATGCAAAAATACTTGGATCAGATTTGGTTTGCAGGGTGGCATAAACTTTGAGCCGATGAATATGGTCTTTTTCCATATCGTCGAGTTGTGCCAAGACTTCCGGCGCTTTGATCCCTGCGGCCCAGACTTTGATTTCAGCATCCAGACTGGAACCATCGGCAAAATAAATCTTGTCTTCATCGACCTTGGCCACTCGATGACTGGTCAGGACTTCAATACCGAACTGTTCTAACTGTTTCATGGTATTTGCAGCAACTTTAGGCGAGAGTGCAGTCAGAATACGATCCGCGGCTTCAATCAAGGTGATTTTGACTTTGTTGGGATCGACCTTGTTTAAGCCATATTGAAAGAAATTCTGTTTGGCTTCTACCAGCTCCGCTGCCAGTTCTACCCCAGTCGCACCGGCACCAATAATAGCAATATTCAGCTCACGACTTGAAGTCTCATGTTGAGCATTTAAATACAGGTGCAGCAGATCCTGCTGAAAGATATCTGCCTGCTGACGGCTGTCGAGAAAATGACAGAACTGTTTGACCCCTTCGGTATTAAAGTCATTTGAGGTTGAACCTAAAGCCAGTACCAGTGTGTCATAGCCAATACGCTGATTTTTCTTGGGCTCACTTTTTTTAGAGAAATATTCTGTTTCGACGATGATCTGTTTCGCTTCGCGATCCAGACCTGTGAATGTCCCCAAAACAAACTCATAATGATGTGCGGCAGAATGGGCAAAATAATTGGTTTCTTGCTGATGTGGATTTAAGGTACCTGCGGCGACTTCATGTAGCAGCGGTTTCCAGAGATGTGTCAGTTTTTGATCAATCAAAATAATTTGGGCTTTGCCGTTTTTACCCAGGCTATCACCCAGTTGTGTCGCCAGTTCCAGACCACCAGCGCCACCACCCACAATCACGATTTTATGTACTGTCATGCGTTCTTAACCTGTTTATTTTTTTAATAAAAATAAGAGAAATAGAGAGAAAATATACTATGGCATGTGCTAAATCGCGTCTTGATTAAAATTGTTATACACATTACAAAACGTAGCAATTCTGTGAGAGCGGGTAATAATTGCTGCGTTTCGGGCGGGGTGCCTCATTTGGGATAGATCATGAATCAGCTAGAAGGCTACATCAGCGCTTCTAGCTTGAAGAATTACTTGATATTGAGAGGATTATTGATCTAGAGGATACAGTTTTACGCCGGGTGTTGAGTCTGAAAAGAAACTGAATAAACCTTGCAGCCAGCTAAAGAACTTCTGCAACGGGTTGGCTTCTTCAATTTCGACATGATCTTCAATTTGAATGGTGCGAATTAACTGATTATTTTGATAAATCTGAATCGTGGCCAAAGGCATCATGCTGGCTAAAGGCGCAATGAGTTCAGATGCCTTCATTTCAACATTGATATGGGTCTGGGTTTCTTGAAGTGGCTCGATACTTTTTAAAGCGCCATCACCTGTATTTAGCATGACACGCTGATGCGCCTGATCAAACTGATTCAGGTCAATGCTATAGCTCTGATCATAAAGCGAGGTAGTAATAATCTGCGGCTGCTTGGTTTGCACTTTAAACATTTTTAAAGTGGATTTAATCACAGGCAACTCAGCCAACAGTTGCTGATCTTTGATCGCGACTTCATTGCGGGTATAGGTATAAGCCAGATTCATCAGTTTATGCGATATCTCAGCGCGCTTTGTGGCGCTTTTAGTGCCTAGCACTACCACAATCAGACGGCGCTTCGGCATTTCAAAGTCTGCTGTAACACGATTGGCTGTCAGCGCCAGGTTATAACCGGCCGCACGGGTAAAACCGGTTTTTAAACCATCTACGCTTGGGTCGACCTGAAGTACACGGTTGGTGGCACGATGAAAATGCTGGTTATAAGTGAAACTTGGCTGTTTGGAATAATACAGATAATCCGGGGTTTCATTCACCACCGCCATAGAGAGTCGGGCCAAATCGGCAGCAGTCGAATAATGCTCGGGCATGGTAATGCCGGCCGGATTCTGGAAATTGCTATGCTGCATGCCCAGTGCTTTGGCTTCCTGATTCATCCGCTCTACAAACTGGGGAACACTCCCCGAGATTTTCTCAGCCAGCGTCAACGCTGCATCATTGGCAGACATGATAATCAAACCCGCCAGAAGCTGATCGACTGTAATCAGATCACCTTCTTTCAGATACATCTGTGACTCATCCCACATGACATTTTTAACCACAGATGTGGCAGTTAAAACTTCATTTTTATCTAATTTTCCGGCCTCAATTTCCTTTAAGGCAATATAAGCCACCATCATTTTGGTCAGCGAAGCCGGCGCACGTTGCACATCGGCATTGTGTTCTGCAATGACTTGACCAGACTGTGAATCCAGAATAGTCCAGGCTTCAGCTTCAACGCTTTCAGGCAGAATATTGAGTAAGGCAGCATGTGAAAATGCAGAAATAAATAAGCTGAATACCGCAATCAGTGAGATGATGTATTTCAAGGATGTTCCTTAATAACCCGTCGGGCGTTGAACGATTAAATTTTCAGGCATGCTATGCCTTTTTTATACAGATAGCTAGTCGTAAATGTAGACAAATAAGACAGCTAAACCATCTTGGCTTAAAAAATGCTAAGCTAAGCTATACCTCATTTATTTTCATTTTATATCGCCCATTATGTTGCATTATCAAATCGAATTTGACGATTATCGTCAGCACCTTATTCACGTGACTGTTCGCTTTCTGGCAGACCCGACGCAGATCTTATCATTACCGACCTGGATTCCGGGAAGTTATTTGATTCGAGAGTTTTCCAAACACATTGAGGCGGTCAAAGCTTATGATGAAGATGGACGTCAACTGCAAATCCAGAAATTTGAAAAGAACAAATGGCGTTTATTCAATACCGATCATGAGCTGATTACGGTTGAATATGATGTCTATGCCTACGACCTGTCTGTTCGTGGTGCATATGTGGATCAAAACCGTCTCTATGTCAACCCGGCCTGTGCATGCTTGGGGCTAGAAGGTCAGGAAAATAAAGAGATTGAATTAGAAATCTTCCTGCCAGATGAGTTAAAGCATTTCCAACTGGCAACCGGCATGCAATCCAAAAGTCTGGTCAAGGGCCGTTTCACCCTGAAAGCCAAAAACTATGCTGAATTGATTGATGCACCGTTTGAACTGGCAGAGCAAACCCGTTTCAGTTTTGAAGCGAATGGTATTCCGCATGAGTTTGTGGTGTCCGGCAAGCATGCGATGAATGCAGCACGTATGCAGCAGGACATTGAGAAAATCTGTAGCACAGAAATCTCCATGTTCGGTTCAGCGCCATTTGCTGACTATACTTTTATGACCATGGCAACCGGAAATAGTTATGGTGGTCTGGAACATCCAAACTCGACCAGCCTGATTTCACCGCGCGATGACTTGCCGAAGGCCAATGAGCCTGAAGAACCTTCCAAAGATTATCAGCGTTTCCTCGGCCTATGTAGCCATGAATATTTCCATTCTTGGTTGGTGAAATTTATTCGCCCTGAAAATTTTGTCAATTATGATTTGAACCGTGAAGGCTATACGTCTTTGCTGTGGATCTTTGAAGGCTTCACTTCTTATTATGATGATTTGATTTTGCTACGCAGTGGCGTGATTAACCAGAAATCATATATTGCTTTATTAAAAGCGCAGATTGATCGTTACTTGCAGAATCCGGGTCGTGCGATTCAGTCGGTGTCTGAATCCAGTTTTGATGCCTGGGTGAAATTCTACCGTCAGGATGAAAACTCGAATAATGCCGGCACCAGCTATTACAACAAAGGTTGTTTGGTTGCATTGTGCCTAGACTTAGGTTTGCGTTTACGCGGTTCAAGTCTGGATGCCTTGATGCGCCGTTTGTATGAAAATGCACAAAAGGGTGTTCAGGTACATGAGCGGACGATCTTTGAATTATGCAAAGAGCTGACCGGTGATGATTGGTCAGAGCAGATTAATCACTTGATTAATACCACAGATGAATTGCCACTGGATCAGTTATTGCCTGAGTTTGGTATCGGTTATAACCTGAAAAATGACAAGTCATTGCCTTTCGGTTTAAAACTGGTAGATAAGCCGGAAGGTGTACTGGTTCAGTCGGCGCGTCGTGATAGTACTGCTGTAGTAGCTGGCCTTTCTGCCAATGATGTGATTATTGCCGTTGATGGTTTAAAAGCAACGATGAAGTTAATAGAAAGTTATGCAAAACAGGAAGGTGTTTATACCATGCATGCTTTTCGTCGTGACGAGCTAATGAGTTTTGACGTTCAGGCAGGCGGTTCTGAACTGACCGAAGTTGAATTGAAAATTGAAGATCAGGCTAAAGCTGAACAATGGTTGAAAGCCTGATTAAGAGTGACTCACTTAAACGACCGGTGTTGATACACCGGTTTTTTATTGTATCAAGTTTTGAAAATTATCTGATGATCAGTCGAGAGGTACCGCGGAACTCTGCCACAATTTGATCATGCTGATTTATCACCTGAATATCGTAAATTCCGCTACGGCCACTGCTGGCCCTATGTTCTGCTACAGCAGTCAATGTATCGCCAAGAACTGCCGGTTTTAAGTAATGAATTCCACAATGCTGACCAACAGCCGGATGTTCACCTGTATTACAGGCAATGGCAAATGCCGCATCTGCAAGCGCGAAAATCACTGCGCCGTTACAGGTCTGGTGACCCTGTAAATGTTGTTCAGTGACTTTCAGCGAAATTTTTGCGTGATTGTGACTATAAGCAACAAGGTGTGCACCAAGATGCTGGATTAATCGATCCTGATTAAACATCTGGTTGACTTGCTGATCCATTGCAAAGCTCCTTGTTTGAGATACGTTTTATTTTTAAATTCATTTAATATGAGTCATGAATAGCATTTCAGCATAAGAATAACAAGTAAAAGAATAAGGCCCAATAAGATGGGCCTTAAGTGAAAGAGCTTAGTTACCGCGATAAGTCGAATAACCATAAGAGCTCAATAACAGTGGAATATGATAATGCTCTAAAGCACCATCAATCATAAAGACCACCGGTACTTCAGGGAAGAATGTCCGCTGATTATTGGCCTTAAACCAGTCACCCGTTTTAAAGGTCACTTTATAAATACCCTTTTGCAGATTGGTATCTTTTGGATATAGCTCTTTAATACGGCCATTTTGATCTGTTTCAGCTTCATTCAGCTTGACCCATTTCTCACCTTGCTGTGCTTCCAAAGTAACTGCAATATTTGCGGAAGGTAAACCTGTTTCCTGATTCAGAACATGCACACTAAGTGGATTCTGTGCAAAGGAAAGCGTGGCTGCGGTGCTCGCAAGGGTTGCTAGCAGGATTTTTTTCATGTTGTATTCCTCAGTAGATAGAATAAAAGAAACCAATAAGACTTATTTAAATAGATTAAAGCTGTTTTAAAGTGCTTTGAATGCCGCTATTGGCACATTGATGATCCTGTTCCGAACCGCCTGCACCCGCAACACCTACAGCACCTAAAATATGATTCTGGTACATAACAGGTACACCGCCGCCGAGTAATAGCAGTTCAGGTAGGCTATTCAGGTTCTGTGCGTCCGGATTGTTCTGGGCATTGCGCATAAAATCCAGCGTGCTGGTTTTCGTTGAATACGCGGTAAAGGCTTTGCGTTCTGCTGCGATCAGGTTGTGAATGCCGACAGATTCATGGCGTTGACTAGCCAGCAGATTACCACCCTGATCCAGAACCACGACTGCTGCGGGCTTGGCCTGTTTCTGGCAGGCCAACATGACATTGCTGGCCATAAGCTTTGCTGCTTCTAGCGACATGACTGGTGCTGTTTTTAATTCTGCATGTGCCAGTGAGCTGAGTAGTAATGAGCTGCTGAACAAGGCTAGGGTTGTTTTGGCGATTGAATTTTTCATACTTGTCATTCATGCAATTGAATACTGTTGCTATTGTAGAAAGAAATACGCCAGTGCAGCATGACAATCAGATTACCAATTTGTAATCTAGGCATAGCTAAAAACAGCTAAACTACTGACATGCATATTTTAATTGTAGAAGATGAAGTCAAGATTGCTGAATATCTGGCAAAAGGACTGAGTGAGTCAGGTTATAGCACGGCCATTGCTGAAAATGGCGTGTTGGCATTGGCCTGTTTGCAGCAACAGTCATTTGATCTGGTACTGCTGGATGTAATGCTGCCAGATCTGGACGGCTGGCAGGTATTACAAACCTTGCGAACTTTTAGCCAGATTCCGGTATTGATGCTCACTGCACGCGATCATGTGCTAGATCGGGTAAAAGGCCTGGAGCTTGGCGCCGATGATTATCTGACCAAGCCTTTTTCCTATATTGAGTTACTGGCCCGGATCAAAAGTCTGTTGCGCCGTGTGCCGCGACTGGAGCAGGAGGCCTATCAGGTTGCAGGTCTGGTATTGAACCGCCTAAGGCATGAAGTATATCGTAATGAACAAAAGATCGAATTAAGCCAGAAAGAATTTGCGCTGTTGCAACTGTTGATGGAGCATCAGGGGCAGGTGATGACCCGGAGCCAGATTGCCTCCATGGTCTGGAATATCAATTTTAATACCGATACCAATGTGGTGGATGTGGCCATTCGCAGGCTGCGGAGCAAAATTGATGATCATTACACGCCAAAACTGATTCATACCGTACGCGGTATGGGTTATAAACTTGATGAATACCCATGAACAATCCTATCTTATTACCGCTGGCAACACGCTTGAGTATTGCGTTTGCATTGGTGTCCTGCGTGGTTTTTTTGAGTGTGGCGTTACTGTCTTATCAAAATATGCAACAGATGATTCAGGCTCAGCAGGATCAGGCACTGGCTGCACGTATTTCCCGAATTGAAATATTTCTTGAAGATGCCCAGAGTTTTGAGCTTTTGGTTCAGCATCCCAAATTATATGAAAACATGCTGGGGCAAGAAGATAATCTACTGCTGCTGCAACATCAGAATAATCGCTTGATTGAAATCAATCCTTTGCAGATTCATATTCCGGCATTGCACTATACCTCTGCCTTACAGTTTCAGAATAATCAGGCTGAACAGCCTTCGACACGACTGGCTTTTAAACAGGTGCAGTTTGATGGTCGCAGTTATCAACTGGTGGCTGGTAAGCAGCTGGCAGAGGGACAAAGGATACTGGCAAGCTATTTATCAAAACTGGTGCTCTATAGTCTGCTTGGCATACTGCTCTCGACCTTGATGGCCTGGCTGGCAGGACGCTATATTCTCAAGTCCATGCGCCAGTTGATGCTGGCTACAGCACAGGTCAATATTCAGCAGCCCAATCAGCACATCGATGTTCAGAGTAATACGCTTGAGGTTCAAGAGCTGCGTCAGGCCATGAACGATATGCTCGCTAATATTCAGGCTGCGTATCAGCAGCTGGCACGTTTTTCTGAGGATATTTCACACGAACTTCGCACCCCATTAAACAATTTAATCGGGCAGACACAGATTCTGTTATCGCGGTCGCGCGAACCTGCTGAGCTGGAAAATCTGCTCTATTCCAACTTGGAAGAATACGAACGCCTGAGCCAGATGATTGAAAGTATGCTGTTTATCGCCCGGGTAGAACATGGCGGATATGCGATTGAAAAACAGCGTTTCAATCTAAATGACATGCTGCAAGAATTGCTTGAGTACTTCAGCTTTCTGGCCGAAGAGAAGCAGATGCATTTAAAAGTGGATGTTCCACCAGATTTAAGTCTGACAGCCAGCACCGTATTGTTACAGCGCGCAGTCGCCAATCTGATCAGCAATGCCATTACTTATGGTCAGCCTGGGAGTGAGATTATTGTGTCTGCACAGCGACTCAACCACAGGATTAAAATATCAGTGTTGACGCCAGAAGTCTGGATTGCAGAGCAGCACCATCCGCATTTATTTGAGCGTTTTTATCAGATCGATGACAGCCGGCACGAAAAAGCCCAGACGGGTGGTCTGGGCCTTGCCATTGTACAGTCGATCATGCAGCTCCATCAGGGGCAGACAACTGTAGAAAATACACCGTCTGGCGTGATCTTTAGCCTGTCCCTACCTGATGAGCAGACTGGGTTTTAACCACGACCGCGTCCGCGACCACGAGGTGCTTTGGTATTTGGACGAGTTGTACCATTGGTACGACGTTTCGGCTTTTCGCTTTCGTCCATTTGCCAGATACGTTTGGTACCTGATTTTTTCACTGAACCATCTTTGTTCTTGCGAACCATTGGCTTACCACCCGTACCACCCGGTTTTTTCACATAAGAACGTGAACGGTATGGCTCTTCAGCAGGAACATTCTGGAAATCTGGATAAAGTAAAGGTTCAATTTCTTTGGTTTCACCCGGTTTAATATCCATACGTACAAGGTCAATATCACCAATTTTAGTACGGATTAAACGCAGTGTAGGGAAGCCCACCGCAGAGGTCATACGACGAACCTGACGGTTACGGCCTTCACAAATTGAAATCTCAACCCAAGACGTTGGGACAGATGCACGGAAACGTACAGGAGGATTACGCTCCCACAACCATTCCGGTTCAGATACTTTTTCAGCTTTGGCTGGAAGGGTCATGCCATCTTTAAGTTCCACACCTTTACGAAGCTGCTCAAGTGCTTCTTCGGTGACATCACCATCAACCTGCACCATATAGGTTTTAAACTTTTTATTGGCAGGATTGGTGATGTACTGGTTCAGACCACCGTGATCTGTTAAAAAAACCAGACCTTCTGAGTCCATGTCCAGACGACCAGCAAGACGTAAATCTTTGTCGTCGATGAAATCAGCCATGGTTTGGTGTTTTTCATCTGGGCGGAATTGGGAGAGGACGTCATAGGGTTTGTTTAAAATGACGATTTTCATAGGAAATAACTTCTATAATTACATAAACTTAAAAAATGTAGAGGCTTATTTTAAAGGGAAATTTGGTTATTTCCCGTATAAATCTCAAAAACAACGAATCTGGATTAGAATATTATGCGTTAAGAACAGTTGAAAGTATTGCCTAATTGGCAATTATTTTTAGGTTTGTCAGTAGCATTCGGAAAAATATGAAGAATAGAATATCAAAAGATCGTAGTACCTGCGGATGGTGCCAAATTACCGTTAATGCAAACCTGTCCCTCAACCTAGCAAATAATCCAATTGTCCCATGTATCAAAGGGAATGAAATTGGTGCTGATATTACACCAACGATGCAGGCTGTGGTAGATGTTGCAGTTTAAAAGCATAGAGTAGTAAGCCCTCAAATGCTTGGATCAGATAGATATCGAATCTGTCAGAAGTAAAAAAGGTTATCAAGTTAATCAAAGAGAAAAAATGGACATGACTAGAATCACCTTGAACTAAATTGTGCGTTAAACATGAACTACTAGAAAGAAGTCCTGACCTGATCATAAAGAAGATTTTAGCTATAAAAATAGCCAAAGAGCGAACATTCACGCAGTCTTGCGCTGGAGGTCAAGCGCAAGACTGCGAGCTTTTTTTGAATTTGATCATCCTACTATTGCAGATATACTTAACTCATTAAAGCCTGATTCTCCTAATTAAAACCTATATTAATCGCAGGTTTCTCAGGGGGGATTAAATTTTCTTAAATTCTGATTGATAAACGCCCAAAAGTTAAAATGAGTATCAAGCTGCAACTTTGCGTAAAGATTGTAGTGAGCCAGAACAGGATTTGTTCTGAGTTGAATCACTTAGCCAACCTATTATTACATTGACGTATTTGGATACAGCTCGATGATTGGCATATTTTCCAAAAACGTTAGAGTGATCAATGGAACTTCCAGTGATAGAGACGTTTCTCCGAAGGAGTACATAATATGGCCAAATCTAAAGCGAAACATAAGCAGGTCCAACAAAAGGACAAGCAGGACAGCGCTCAGAATGAAGAGCAACAACAGCAACAACCAGCCAAACCCTCCCGTGCAAAAAAACGTAAGTAATTCCTAGCTACCTTCCATAACAACGCCCTTACATAAGGGCGTTGTTATATCATTGATTTTATAAAAATATCATTCAAAAAATTACAAGATTACGACTTTAAATTGTGCTGTTCTGCTTAAGATAAAAACCATCTTTCTAAAATAAATGCGAATAATATTGGTGAAATTTTTTCGGATTTTAAGCTTAATTTTATCTGTATGCTTTGTCTTGACCGCCTGTCAGCCACCACCTTCAGGTGAAGCAGCAGGATGGAAAAGTCCTTATCTTTATTGGCAACTGAAAAAGACTCAATTAGAAGCACCGTTACAGATTCCGGTCGAAGGTATTACAGTCCGTCAAATTAATGATACGTGGGGAGCCGCGCGCAGTGCAGGCCGTAAACATGAAGGGACAGATATTTTTGCTCGACGTGGCACACCTGTCTTAAGTGCCACCCAAGGGATTGTACGTAAAATTGGCACCAATAATCTGGGTGGGAAAGTTATCTGGGTGACAGGGCCTGATATGAGTCAGCATTACTATGCGCATCTGAATGATTATGCTGAGCATATTCAGGAAGGCGACTGGGTGGAAGCGGGCGAAGTGATTGCCTATGTCGGCAATACTGGAAATGCCAAAAATACTCCGCCACATCTACATTACGGGATTTATCTGAGCGGGCAAGGGGCGACCAATCCATATCCTTATTTCGTGCCTTCTCCTTGAGCAGAAACTGGATGGGGTTGTGTTTCAGGAGTGAATCTGGCAGGACGGGTACACCAGAATAATTGCAATGTTCCTAATAAAAGAACAAATGCAGCTAATATGAACTGTTGATGATAGCTCAAACCAAAATATTGCAGCGCACTAAAACTGAGTCCGCCAATCAGCTGAACAGAGGCGAAACACAAGGTGGCAATGCTCCAGAGTTTTTTATACGCCAGCCCATACAGTTGCAAAATGGTATAAGAGGTCAGGAAGACCACAGCAGGGTTTAGCATGCCGGTCAAAAAGGAAGAGCTCAACGTGAGCAATGCTTGGCCCTCTAGAGTCGCAATAAAAATAGCCACAATATAAAGACTATAAAGAATTTTTAGGGCAGCAAAATTACCGAATTTTCTGGCCAGTGCATAAGCACTGAAGGCACCTAAAGCACTACCAAATCCATAAAGAATCCAGTTGAAGTTAATCCAGAACAAGCTCAATTCCAACTGCTGGCTTAAATAATCAATCCAGAAGAGCGAATGCGGTATATAGGCAAAGGCGCTACACGCGTAGACAGCCAGTAAGCTATAAAAGACGCTACTCAAAGATATCTTGGAGGTAGTCGAAGGTACTTGTACGGACAAATAAGGCTTAAATTTTTGGATAAGTCCACTTAAACATAGACAAATGAGCAGGGCAAAGCCACATAAGATCAGCCAGGCAGTCTGTATGGAAATCTGATCAAGATAAGGCAGAAACAGGGTTGCAATTAATACACCTAATCCGATTCCGCTAAAACCGATAAAGTTGATTTTAAGACGATCCTGAAGCTCACAGCACTGCGCGACTACACTCGGCGATAAGATCATCATCAGCCCGCCGCTGATTCCTGAAATCACGCGCCAGACGATATACCAAACTTCAGAGAAACCAGAAAATGCACAGCACATCAGACTGAACATACCGGCAAAAGCTGAAATTTGAATATACCTGCTCATACTGCGGTCTTGAGGCAGACGCATGGCGGTATAGGCACCGATTAAATAGCCCAGTAAATTGGCACTGCCCAAAAGCCCGGCAAAATCTGTACTCCAGCCAAAGGCTTCTCGTGTACCCGGTAACAGCGCAGTATAAGAGAAACGAAGAATGCCAATCCCCAAGCACATACTAAGGCAGAGAAACAGGCTGAGTTTAATTGTGTGTGAGGACATCCGTGTACTCATAAAGTTTTATATTTGGTTAAAAAATAACATGAATCTTCGTGATTAAGGAGAAATCACTTGATAAGAAACCATTGAGTGCAGGAATTTGTGCTTCAGGAAGTCTTTGTACTTTTTAAAATGTTATAAGTCGAAACTTTGAATATGGAGAGAAATAAAAAACCGCATTCAGAAATGCGATTTTTTTATGTTGTCTATTTCAGGAATTAACGCATCTTGGCCAGGAAACGGCCAACACGGGTAAGGGCTTCACGCAGTTCATTTTCAGCCGGCAGGAACACCACACGAAAATGATCCGGTGTCGGCCAGTTAAAGCCTGTACCTTGAACCAGAAGTACTTTCTCGGCACGTAACAAGTCCAGCATCAGCTTTTCATCGTCCTGAATTGGATAAACGTTCGGATCCAGTTTCGGGAAGCAGTACATCGCACCCTCAGGCTTGACACAGGACACCCCAGGAATCTCATTCAGCATTTCCCAGGCGATATTGCGCTGTTCATACAAACGGCCACCCGGACGAATCAGGTCATTAATGGACTGATAGCCGCCCAGCGCAGTCTGAATTGCATATTGCGCCTGATGGTTGGCACACAGGCGCATAGATGCCAGCATGTCCAGACCTTCGATATAGTCTGCTGCACGTGTTTTATTGCCGGTAATGGCCATCCAGCCAGAACGGAAGCCAGCAATACGATAAGCCTTTGATAAACCGTTAAATGATACACAAATCTGATCACCTGCCAAGGCAGCTACAGCGACATGCTCGATACCGTCATAGATGATTTTGTCATAGATTTCGTCAGCAAATAAAATCAGGTCATACTTCTTGGCCAAGTCCACGATCTGTTGCAAGACATGACGCGGATAAACCGAACCGGTCGGGTTGTTTGGATTAATAATCACAATACCACGGGTATTTGGCGTGATTTTGCTTTCCATATCGACAATGTCTGGATACCAGTGATTTTCTTCATCACATTTATAATGAATCGCCGTACCGCCAGACAGATTGACTGCCGCAGTCCAGAGTGGATAATCTGGCATTGGAATCAGCATTTCATCGCCATCATCCAATAGACCCTGCATGGCCATGACAATCAGTTCAGAGACACCATTACCGATATACACATCATTGACGTGCATATCCAGAATGCCTTTTTGCTGGTAATACTGGCAGATCGCCTTACGTGCCGGGAAAATCCCTTTAGAATCTGTATAGCCAATGGCATTTGGCAGATTTAAAGCCACATCATTGATGATTTCTTGTGGTGCTTCAAAACCGAATGGGGCGGGGTTGCCGATATTCAGTTTGATAATCTTATGACCCGCTTCTTCCATCTCGATGGCCGCTCGTAACACAGGCCCGCGAATGTCGTAGCAAACATGCTCGAGCTTAGACGATTTCTTAATTTCGCGAGGGGTTTGGAGAGTGTTCGGCATTTTGATGTTCTCGGAAAGAGTGGAGGTCACTTTTGCATAACGGTATAAATAACTTTTAAATGTCTCAGTTGTTACCAGATCGAGATGATGTTCATCTCTGAGTAAAGCAACAATTCTTTCATGGGTAAATCCTAGCTGTTGATACTGTTTGATCACAGGAAGTAAATTCTGAAAAATTACGCTCTTTTTTTGCGACATTTTTTAATCCTGAGCAAGAATATGACTAAGCTTAACACTAAATTTGCTCACTAAAAAACATTTAATGTAAGAATTGCTTACTTTTATTTTTATATTTGCTTTCTTTTTGCTTTTTTAGGCATTATATGTCTTTTGTAAAATGTTGAATAAAGACTAGAATTTTTAAAATGAATCACGTAAATATAGGATTATCCTATTTTAAATAGCAAGATAAAAAGGTATGTGATCATGGGAAAACTCAATAAATCAGACCGGGAATGGCAAAGAGAGTTATCACCTGAGGAGTTTCGCATTACGCGCGAGAAGGGAACCGAGCCGGCATTTACTGGAAAATACTGGAATACCAAGCAAGATGGCACCTATGTATGCCGTTGCTGCGGCACGCCACTGTTCTCGTCTGAGACCAAGTATGACAGCGGCTGTGGCTGGCCAAGTTTCTACCGTCCCGTCAGCAGTTCGGTGGTAGAAGAATTACCTGATACTTCACACGGAATGGTCAGAACTGAGATTGTTTGTCATCATTGTGACGCACATTTAGGGCATGTTTTCCCGGATGGTCCAGAGCCGACGGGCTTACGTTATTGTGTCAACTCGGCTTCTTTGGACTTAGAAACACAAGAAAAAAATGATGAGGAAACCTATCCATGACCAGCATTTATCAGTTTGAAGCTGAATTGTTAGATGGTAAAAGCAAACAGCTTGCAGATTATGAAGGCAAGGTACTTTTAATCGTGAATACAGCAAGTAAATGTGGCTTTACCCCACAATTCTCAGGATTAGAGAAGCTTTACGAGAAATATAAAGATCAAGGTCTGGAAATTTTGGGATTTCCATGCAATCAGTTTGGTGGTCAAGATCCGGGTTCCAATGAACAGATTGGTGAATTTTGCCAGAAGAATTACGGGGTATCTTTCCCGATGTTTTCCAAGGTGGATGTCAAAGGCCCTGAAGCGCACGCCATTTTTCGCTATTTAACCAATAATTCCAAAGGTATTTTAGGCAATGGAATTAAATGGAATTTTACCAAATTCCTGATCGGCCGTGATGGCAAGGTATTGAACCGTTTTGCTCCGACCACCAAGCCTGAAGAGCTTGAAGATGAAATTGCAAAAGTGTTGTAAGACTCTGTGTTATTTTCTCAGTATGAGATAAAAATAGAACTCATCTGATTTCAAGTAAAAAACCCACTTTAAACCAGTGGGTTTTTTAGTTTTGATTAAAACTTAGAGGATGGCTTTCAGGCGTTGAATGACTTCTTCACATTGCGCCAGATCGGCCACAAGTGCTAGACGTACATGATTTTCACCCGGATTACCCTGTTCAGTATCGCGGGATAAATAACGACCCGGAAGTACTTTAATATGTGCTTCTTCCATCAGGCGTTTAGCAAAGGCTTCATCATTGTCAACTTTTAACCAGTAATAGAAACCTGCATCCGGTTTTTTGAGTGGCAATAAATGTCCGAGTTCCTGTTGAAATAAATCAAACTTGGCACGGTATTGCACCCGGTTTTCTTCCACATGCGCTTCATCATCCCAGGCAGCGATTGAAGCCAGTTGATGTTGTACCGGCATCGCTGCGCCGTGGTAAGTACGATATTGCAAATAAGGTTTTAACAGGCTGGCATCACCGGCAACAAAACCTGAACGCATACCCGGAAGGTTAGAGCGTTTAGACAGTGAATGGAACACCACGCAGTTTTTATAGTCATCCCGGCCGATTTCAGCACAAACTTCCAGTAAACCTACAGGTGCCTGATCAAACCACAGCTCCGAATAGCATTCGTCTGAAGCAATCACAAAGTTATATTGATCCGACAGGGCAATCAGTTTTTTAAACTGTTCTTTAGACAGCACTGCACCGGTTGGATTGCCCGGAGTACAGACAAATAACAGTGCCGTTTTTTCCCAGACTTCTGCCGGAACAGCATCAAAATCACCAAGGTAGTTATTTTCTTCAGTACAGTTGATGAAATATGGTTTTGCACCTGCGAGCAGTGTTGCACCTTCATAAATCTGATAAAACGGATTCGGCATCACCACATAAGGTGCCTCTTCACGATTTACCAAAGCCTGTACAAACGAGAAAATCGCTTCACGCGTACCAGAAACAGGCAGGATATTGCTGTCTGCACTGATGCTATTTAGCTTAAAACGGCGCGTCAGCCATTGAGCAATACTTTCGCGTAGCTCAGGCAGGCCTTTACTATTTGGATACGTCGATAAATGTTTAAAGTTATCGATAATCGCTTGTTTCACAAACTCCGGTGCAGGATGCTTCGGTTCACCAATCGACAGGGGAATTAAAGGCATATTTGCAGGCTGGATATCCGCAAAAAGCTGATTTAACTTTTCAAACGGATAAGGATGCAGTAGAGACAAGCTAGAGTTCATGAATAAGTAACCGCGTTTTAATGTGAGTGTTGACTACAAACCTGATGAGAGGCTTCATCCAGCGCAGTTTTAAGTGCAGCTGCAAATTCAGCAGATTCTCCAGGTGTCATAGGGTTGCCATCTTTTTTAGTGACAAAGAAAATATCTTCGGCACGTTCGCCCAGTGTGGCAATTTTGGCAGAGTGGATGTCCAGGCCTTGCATCATAAATAAACCACCGATTTTGGCAAGTAAACCAGGGTGATCAAGGGTCGCAATTTCGACCATATTCTGATTCAAGGCAGGATTGACACTAATCTCGACTGTATTTTCAATATCGAAATGACGTAGTTGACGTGGAATCCGGCGCTGCATCAAGCCCGGATATTCATCAGAATGACTCAAGGCATCTTTAAGGGCTTCAATCACTGTGGCTTCGCGTTCAGGATCAGTCAATAAAGTACCAAAACGGTCCAATACCACGTAGGTATCCAGACTGAAAGCTTTAGTGGCAGTAATAATTCTTGCGTCTTGTACATCCAGATTCATGCGATCCAGAATAGCCACCGTAGTGGCAAAAAGGTTGGGTTGATCCTGCGTATAAATAAAGATCTGTACCGCATCCTGCGCATATTTACGGTGCGCCCGCATCAGCACCAGTGGAGCAGGATTGTCGCCGTGCTGTAAGATGGCACGGGTATGCCAGGCAATTTCATCTGCTGTTTCTTTTAGGAAATAGTCATCACCAAGTTCCTGCCAGACTTTTTCTACTTCATCCAGTGAAAAGTCCTGAACCAGAAGTTCGCTGGCCGCAAATTTGGTATCTTCAATCAGCATTTGATAATCAACCGGACGACCCAGACCGGAACGGATTACATCGCGCGCCTGAGTATAGAGCTGGCGCATCAGGGAAGCGCGCCAGGTATTCCACAGCTTCGGATTGGTGGCGTTAATATCGGCTACCGTCAGGGTGTATAAATAATCCAGATGCTCCATGTCGCCCATTTTTTCTGCGAATTCTTTGACCACATCCGGATCGGAAATATCTTTTTTCTGGGCGGTGACAGACATTACCAGATGATTCTGGATCAGCCAGGCCACCAGGTTGCTTTCACGTTCGGTAAAACCGTGACTACGGCAGAATTTAATCGCATCGCTGGCACCAAGTTCACTATGATCACCGCCACGACCTTTGGCAATATCATGAAAAAGAGCTGCCAGATATACAATGTCACGACGGGTCAGGCGCTGGAACACTGAACTGACCACAGGAAATTCCTTGGCAAATTCAGGTGCTTTAAAGCGATTTAAATTGCGTAGCAACAATAAGGTATGTGCATCGACCGTATAGATATGGAACAGGTCATATTGCATTAGGCCCAGAATTTGCCCAAAGGCCGGGATGTAATTACCCAGTACGCCATAACGCTTCATCGTCACCAGGGTGTCGTAGAGTCGATGCGGTGAGCGGATAATCGCCATAAACAGCGCCTGATGCACCGGATTATCACGAAAATCCTGATCAATGCGTTTTCCTGCCAAGGTCAGCAGGCGTAAGGTACGCGCACGAATGCCCTGAATTTCAGGACGATTGGCCAACAGGTAGAAAATTTCCAGAATCGCGCTTGGATTTTCCGAGAAAATCTTGTGATGCTGAACTGCTAACTTGCCATCGACCAGTTTGAAATTTTCATTAATTTCCTCAATCTGGCGTTCATATTGCGGTAAACGTGGGGTAATCACAGATTCATTGAAGTAGGCCAACAGCATTTCATTGAGTGTAGAGACTTGCTGTGCGCTGCGATAATAGCGCTTCATGAACTGTTCAATTGGATAGTTCGGATGATGCGCCTCATCACGCACATAGCCGAATTTAGCCGCAATATCACGCTGATAATCAAACAATAAGCGGTTTTCATCGCGCTTGGTCAGGCGGTGCAGATGATGGCGAATTTCCCAGAGAAAACTTTCAGCTTCTTCGAGCACGCCCAGTTCAAATTCAGAAATAAAACCCAGATGTACCAGATCATAAATCCGGTTGACGCGGAAATGTCGTTTGGCAATCCAGCCGATCTGGTTGATGTCGCGGATACCGCCCGGTGCATTTTTAATATCCGGTTCCAGATTGCTTTCGGTATTGTTGTGCTGAGCATAGCGTTTATGCTGCTCATCCATTTTGGCATCAAAGAAGGTTTTATCGGTCCAAGTGCGTGACACGATGCGCCGTGGCCATTTGCACAGGTTCTCATTGCCAATAATCAGGCGTGCTTCGATTAGCGTAGTGGCAACGGTGAGATCACTACTGGCCTGACTGACACAATCATTGATGGTACGCACGCTGATCCCCGGTTTGAAATTACCGACATCCCAGAGTAATGAAATGAAGGTAGAAATCAGCTGTTCCTGCTCTGGACTAATCTCGTCTTCTGACAGGATCATGAGGTCGACATCAGAATAAGGCAGCATTTCACGGCGACCATAACCTCCGACAGCAAACAGGGCCAAATCGGTTTGATCCAGTTCGGCATATTTCCAGAGAAATTGCAGTGCTTCATCAATCAGATTGGAACGTGCCAGAATAATATCCCGAATCGGCTGTCCATTTTCAAAACTCTCCTGTAGCTGATTTTCGACATCACTACGCCATTGATTGATGGCTTTAATGTCATGGTTACTTTTAATGTAATTCAGCAGAGGTAAGGTATTGATCATGAACAGTGGTCCGTTGGTATTTCAGCTTAGTTTTGATTAATGCTAACTTGATTTGCGACCTGAAGTGCCAGTTCGCGTGCCTGTTCAATGCTTTCAGCACGTGCAGTCGCAACGCCCATGCGACGCCGTTCGAAGCCTTCAGGTTTGCCAAACAGGCGCAAATCAGTATTGCCGTCTGCTAAAGCAAGATTCAGGCCAGAAAATGAAAGATTACGATCATCTACCCCGGCATAAATCACCGCGCTGGCAGCCACACTATGCCGTGTGGTATTGACCGGCAGGCCTAAAATCGCACGTGCATGCAATTCAAATTCGCTTTGGAATTGAGAGGCAAGTGTTACCAGTCCGGTATCGTGTGGACGAGGAGAAACCTCACTAAACCATACTTGGTCGCCTTTGACAAAGAGTTCTACACCAAAGATTCCGCAACCACCCAGTGCTGTGGTGACTTTGTGGGCAATGCGTTTAGATTCCTCTAGCGCTGCCGGAGTCATCGGCTGAGGTTGCCAGCTTTCGACATAATCGCCCGAGTCCTGACGATGTCCGATCGGATCGCAATAAGAGGCTTCGATCTCGCCGGTTGCCGGATTTTTTGCACGAACAGTCAATAAGGTAATTTCAAAATCAAAGTCAATTTGCGATTCGACAATCACCGTACCCTGATTGACGCGTCCACCAGTTTGCGCATATTCCCAAGCCGCGTCTACCTCTGCAAAGCTTTTTACCCGAGACTGGCCTTTGCCAGAAGAGGACATGACCGGCTTGACAAAATTTGGATAGCCGACATCATCACAGGCAGCACGGAAGGACTCTAAACTGTCAGCAAATCGGTACGCTGAAGTTGGCAGCCCCAGTTCTTCTGCGGCCAGACGGCGAATGCCTTCGCGGTTCATGGTCAGATTGACCGCTTTAGCCGAAGGAATGACGGTCGCAATATTTTGTTCTTCAACGTCAACCAGTACTTGTGTGGCAATGGCTTCAATTTCAGGAACGATTAAATGTGGCTGGATTTGATGGATCAATTGTTTTAATTCTTCAGCATCGGCCATATTCAAGGTATAGGAATAATGCGCGACTTGCATGGCAGGTGCATGCTCATAACGGTCAGCAGCATGAACTTCGACCCCAAGACGTTGTAGTGAAATCACCACTTCCTTGCCCAGTTCACCAGAACCCAATAATAGAACTTTATAGGCAGAAGCTTGCAGGGGAGTACCAATAGTCACGCTCATGTGTGTCATCCATGCTTGATTTTATGGACTTTTAGCATAGCAGAACTGAGCCGGCAGTTAAGCCAAGATTCATACAAAATTGTGATATTGTCCAACAGTTTTATTTATAAAGTTTTTCTGGATGTAAGTAAGGCGTAATTGTCATGTCACTGATCTGTCAGACTGATTTGAAGACGGTATATCCTGTTTTGGCAATAGCTTTTTTCTATCTACAACTGGTCGAGTATTAAAAAAGTATAAAAGAATACGGAAATGATTTTATTTGAGCTTTTTCTTTCAGGAAAAATGATAGGGATCAGCTAATTATTTTTATATAATAAAGACCTATACTATTCCATAAGCATAAGTCTTTATCTTGATTGATCAGTCAGTTCAAGCTTAAAACGTCATCGGCACATAGGTATAAACCAGACCATAGGTCAGTGCTGCGGTCAGGGTCGCCATCACGATGCGTTTGAATTTAAAGTACAACGCAGTGAGTACGATAAATCCGACCAGCATCGCAATACTTTTATTCGGTGTTTCTAATAATGGCGGTAAGGTAGCAACTACCAGCATGGAGCTGATTGCCGCAATGCCGATTGAACCCAAGGCAATTTTTAGCCACAATGCTCCGCGTTTTTGTGAGCCTTGCTGAAATTTCTGAATCACAAAAAAAGGCCCGAAGCGTGAGACGAAATTGGCGATCCCGACGACAATGCCGACCAGAATAATCTCTAGATTCATGCTTGATCTCCTGCATGTTCAGGATCTGGCTGTTTTAAGATATAGTGCTTGAACAGGCCGGCAAAAATACCGGAACTGATACCAATGAAAATCGCGGCAGACAGATCAATAAAGTAACAGGCCACAGCAGAAACCAGAATGGTGACAGTCACAACAAAAGTATGTTTCTTCTCAAAAGCAGCCAAGAGGAAACTCAGGAACAGCGCAGGTAACAGGAAGTCTAGAGCCGCTTGCAAGAATTGCGGCAGATTGCTGACCTGATCGGCAAATAAACCACCGAGAAAAGATCCCAATGCCCAGGACATCCAGCTAAACAGGCTTAAACCCAGCATCCAGGATTCAGACCATTCCTGACGCCGTTGCGAGAGCTTGATCATGCCGGAAGCAAAAACCTCATCGGTCAGACCCCAAGACCAGATCGCAGTTTTCTTTAAATTCAGCCGGTCTTGAATCAGGTTTTGCAGCGCAGGGCCATAGAGCAAATGCCGAATGTCTAGGGCAATCACCGTTAATGCCGTCATCCAGATAGATGTGCCACTGCCTAAAAGTGCGACTACAAGGAACTGGCTGGCACCTGCATACATCGAGCAGGAAAGAAACAGCGCTTCCCAAGCCGTAAAGCCAAACTGAGTGGCTGAAACGCCAAAAGCAAACGACACTGGTAAATAAGTGAAGATGATCGCTTGGCTATCTTTTGCACCTTGCCAGAAGCCAGCAGGTTGCGTAGCGAGTTGATTCTGTTCAGACACGACACACCTTGAAGGAGAGTTGAACGATGGGTCAAATGAAGATTGTGTATTCTACGTGAATTTAATAGCATAGTGCCGAAATGTTTAAATTGGCGAGCCTGATATGTGGATGTTCAAGACACGTACGATGCTGACAGCTGCTTTAATGAGCACTGCATTGTTGTTACAAGCGTGTGGGAATGACAGTCAATCGACTGATAAGCCAGAAATTAAACCGGCACCTAAACTGACGAATGATGCGACCACCTATGCCAATGCGGCATGGCAACTGATCAATAAAGTCGATCCACTGGTTTATAATAAAGAAGTGGATCAGCTGGAAACCCAGGTGCGTCAACCGGCACGTAAGCTGAGCACAGACTGGCGTATTAATGTCAAAATGACCGATTCGGTGACTGAAGGTAAATATGCTCTGTGTCGTAAAGCCTTAACCAGTCTGGAAATCTGGGCGCGTACCGTGATCGACAATGGCAGCAGTCTGGAACAAAAGCAGGTGGATTATGAGCGGGATAAACTGCAATGTCAGAATGCGATTGATAATCCTGAATTGGGAAATACTGATCCCAAACAAAAAGGCACCGCGATTGCTAATATGCAATAAACCTTTAGCCATTTAGTTATAAGCATAAAAGCCAGTCATTCAGACTGGCTTTTTTAGGATGAGACAACAGCAAGACTCTAAAAAGAGGGTATCCACACATGTTCTAATAAAATCACAAATACACCACAGATCAGGAGTGTGCTGCCAATTATGCGCTTAATCAGAATAGGTGTAGACATGGTCGATCTCCTTAAATATTTAAAGCTAAAGCGTGTTCAATGCTTCCAGATAACGACGATTTACTTCTTGCCAGTTCACGACATTGAAAAAAGCCGAGATATATTCCGGACGACGGTTTTGATAGTGCAAATAATAGGCATGTTCCCAGACATCCAGACCTAAAATGGGAATATTGCCATGCATCAGTGGAGAGTCCTGATTGACGCTGCTTTCTACAATAAGTGTTTTATCTGGCGCAACACTCAGCCAGGCCCAACCGCTACCAAAATGGCTCAGTGCTGCCTGGGTAAAGGTGTCTTTAAATGCCTCGAATCCGCCTAATTCATGTTCAATGGCCTTTGCAATTTCAGCTTCTGGATGGCCGCCACCGTCTGGACTCATGACTGTCCAGAACAGGGAGTGATTGGCATGTCCACCGGCATTATTGATCACGTTCTGTTTTAATTGCTGCGGTACTTCATTGAATTTGCTAATTAAGGCTTCGACCGATAAATCTTCCCATTCGGTTCCTGCGATCCCTGCATTGATATTATTAATATAGGTTTGATGATGCTTGCTATGATGAATTTCCATGGTCTTGCTATCGATATGAGGCTCTAGGGCATCATAGGGATATGGCAGTACAGGCAGGGTATAGCTCATGGTCAGGATTCCTTTACTAGAATGAAGTCATGTTATTTTTCATTAGATTTAACATACGCCTGAATTTAATATTTTTATATGAGAATAATTATCATTATTGTTAATATGTGTGAATTATGCGTTGCCTGTAAGTTTTCTACGCTCGGTCATCTTATTTCCTAGGCCATAAAAAAGCCCCAGATGGAGCTTTTTCATACAGCAAATACTTAGACGTTAAAACGGAAATGTAAAACGTCGCCATCCTGAACGATATAGGTTTTACCTTCTAGACGCCATTTACCGGCTTCTTTTGCACCCGCTTCGCCGTTGTACTGCACGAAATCATCATAAGCAATACATTCTGCGCGGATAAAGCCTTTTTCAAAGTCGGTATGAATTACACCAGCGGCTTGCGGTGCAGTTGCACCAACTTTCACAGTCCAGGCACGAACTTCCTGTACACCTGCGGTGAAGTAAGTTTGTAAGCCAAGTAGTGAATAACCTGCACGAATCACCACGTTTAAACCAGGTTCTTCCATGCCCATCGCTTCCAGGAATTCAGCACGGTCTTCATCTTCAAGCAATGAAATTTCCGCTTCAATCTGGTTGCAAAGAGGTACGACAATTGCATTTTCTTCAGCAGCCAATTTTCTCACTGCATCCAAATGCGGGTTATTTTCAAAACCGTCTTCAGCAACGTTGGCAATATACATGGTTGGTTTAAGCGTCATTAAGCCAAAGCCACGTACCAGTTTACGTTCGTCATCATCCAGATCCGCTGCGCGAGCCGGTTTGCCTTCATCGAGTAAAGGCTGGATTTTTTCTAATACTGCTTTAGTAGCAATTGCTTCTTTGTCACCACCTTTGGCAGATTTAGTCAAACGGGTAATCGCTTTCGCCACCGCGTCGAGATCTGCAAGCGCGAGTTCTGTATTAATCGTGGCGATATCATCCAGTGGATCAATACGACCATTCACATGAATGACGTTTTCATCTTCAAAACAACGTACCACGTGAGCGATTGCATCAGTTTCGCGGATGTTGGCCAGGAACTGGTTACCTAAGCCTTCACCTTTAGAAGCACCAGCGACCAGACCTGCGATGTCCACAAATTCCATAGACGTTGGAATCACGCGCTGCGGTTTAACAATTGCTGTCAATTTGTCTAAACGTGGGTCAGGAACAGGCACGATGCCGGTATTTGGTTCAATGGTACAGAACGGGAAGTTTTCTGCAGCAATAGCAGCTTTGGTTAAAGCATTGAAAAGTGTAGATTTGCCAACGTTCGGCAAGCCGACAATACCGCAATTAAAACCCATGAAATAACTCACAAAAGCGTTATATAAAAATTGCCCCCGATTTTACATGAAAGCACGGCTAAAGTCAGGTCATGCACTTGTGGTTTATTGCAATCAAATGCTTCTTATAACTTAAAAGCTCCGCTGAGCTTTCCCGGATTTATTATGAGTCCGCCGAATATAGAGGAATAATCAGCCAGTATTGTACTTTTGGATAAAAATCACATTGTTTTTCTAAAATTGAGTGACTAAAGTATCTGAATAAAACAGCGGCCTATACGCCCTGATCCAATAACGATAAACATGGAGCATGCATGCGAACTTTATACCAGTTTCCTTTATCTCACTTTTGCGAAAAAGCACGTTGGATGCTGGACCATAAAGAGCTGTACTATGTTGCTCACAACCTGATTCCCGGCGTACATCGGGCTTTTGCCCGACTGAAAACAGGACAGAATCGTCTGCCTATTTTGCGCGATCAGGACAAATGGATTGCAGATTCAACCCAGATTGCGCTTTATCTGGATGATACTTATCCAGAACATCGTTTATTGTATGCTGAAGGACATTTTCGAAATAAAGCCTTAGAAATTAATGAAATTACTCTGGAGCTGGGTCGTCATGTCCGCCGCTGGATGCTCTCTCAAGCGCTGACTTCCGATCATGAATCTCTCGATATTTTAATTGGTGAGCAGGGCTATTTGCGCCAGTTTGAAAAATTTTCTAAACCTTTATTAAAAGCGATGGTCGCCAAGGGTTATGCATTGAATGAGGAAACCGTGGCGGAATCCAAACAGCATATTGATGTCACTGTACAGCAACTCAATCAGATGCTGGTTAGTCAAGGTGGATATTATTTTGTCGGAAATCGTTTAGGTCTGGCGGATATTGCTGTCTGTTCTATGCTTGCTCCATTATTGGCGATTCCGGGGACGCCGTGGGAAAAAGAAAATTTTGAAACCTTGTCCGAAGAATATCGTGATTATCAGCAGCATTTAAATGCGTTGCCTCTGGGTGAATATATTTGTCGTATTTACCGAACCGAACGCAATGCGCGAGTAGACTGGCGTGGTGTATAAGCTTCAAGGCAAATCCTAAAATTAAAAACGCGCATTTGCGCGTTTTTAATGAGATGATGATTAACCCCAAGGATTATTTGGGTCGATATCAATATTTTTACTAAAGTGATTGAACAGTGAACCAAAATCAAAGCTGGATGAACCACCACCACTGCTGATATTTTGAATCGTATCTTGAATGTCAGGCAGAATAGCAGACAAGTCAATATTGGAATCTGTGGCACCCACATCTTGGACCAGATCACCTGGATCGGGTAATTCAATCGAAGAGCTATTATCAATCAATTGCCCAATGCCTCCGGCAATGCTCCCTGGATCAAACCCGTTTGAAGCAGAGGAAATTCCTTCGATCAGAGTACCCAGATCCAGATCACTATCTAGATTGAGATGACCCAATAATCCTCCTAAATCTATGCCATTTGAGCCATTCGCGATCAGGCCGCTGAGTAAATCGGTAAAGCCATCGAGATCAAAATCCCCCGCTGCATTCTCACCGACAAAACCGCTAATTAAATCTGTGATAGCACCGATATCAAAATCATTGCCTGTATTGCCGCCGATTAAACCGCCGATCAGATCTGCAATCGCGCCGATGTCGATATCACCTAGTGCACCAGACCCACCAACCAGCTGAACGATTTGTGCAATATCAATCTCGCCATTACTGCCGATGAGGTTGCTGACCAGATCTGCAATCGCAGCAATGTCGATGTTGCTTGAACCACCGATGAGACCACTCACCAGTTGGGCAATTTGCGCAATATCAATCTCGCCATTACCACTGATGAGGTTACTGAACAGATCTGCAATTGCAGCAATGTCGATGTTGCTTGAACCACCAATGAGACCACTCACCAGTTGGGCAATTTGTGCAATATCAATCTCGCCATTACCGCCGATGAGGTTACTGACCAGATCTGCAATTGCAGCAATGTCGATATTACCTAAGTCGCCAGAACCGCCGATTAGACCACCAACCAACTGAATGATTTGTGCAATATCAATCTCGCCATTATCACTGATGAGCTTGCTGACTAGATCTGCAATTGCAGCAATGTCGATGTTGCTTGAACCACCGATGAGACCACTCACCAGTTGGGCAATTTGTGCAATATCAATCTCGCCATTACCGCCGATGAGGTTACTGACCAGATCTGCAATCGCAGCAATGTCGATGTTGCTTGAACCACCGATGAGACCACTCACCAGTTGGGCAATTTGCGCAATATCA
Organism: Acinetobacter sp. YH01008; assembly: GCF_013420435.1. Taxonomy (NCBI): domain Bacteria; kingdom Pseudomonadati; phylum Pseudomonadota; class Gammaproteobacteria; order Moraxellales; family Moraxellaceae; genus Acinetobacter; species Acinetobacter sp. YH01008. The sequence continues at coordinate 932 of NZ_VOYD01000020.1, read as the reverse complement.
ATCTCGCCATTACCACTGATGAGGTTACTGAACAGATCTGCAATTGCAGCAATGTCGATGTTGCTTGAACCACCAGAACCGCCGATTATACCACCAACCAACTGAACGATTTGTGCAATGTCAATCTCGCCATTACCACTGATCAGGTTGCTGACCAGATCTGCAATTGCAGCAATGTCGATGTTGCTTGAACCACCGATGAGACCACTCACCAGTTGGACAATTTGAGCAATATCAATCTCGCCATTACCACCGATGAGGTTGCTGACCAGATCTGCAATTGCAGCAATGTCGATATTACCTAAACCACCAGAACCGCCGATCAGGCCGCTGACCAGCTGAACGATTTGTGTAATATCAATCTCGCCATTACCGCCGATGAGACCGCCGACGAGTTTGGAAATAGCACCAATATCCAGATTGCTGCTATTGTTCGCCATTAGGCCATTCAACAAGTTGGTGATCTGGCCAATATTAAAACTGCCTCCATTGGATTGGGTTAAGCTGCTGATCAGACTCTGAATATCTAACTTCGAAGCATTTGAACCAGACAACTGAATTAATAAATTGCTCATATTTGCGCTGTTCAGACTATGTCCAGAGAGAAGGCTGTTTAATAATGAGCTCACGGAAGGTTGTGAATTAGAGCCGTTTAGACCGCCAATGAGATTGCTAAGCGTACCTGAGGCTGTTCCAGCGAATAAGCCACCTAACAGGCTTTTAGTTTGTGTTTCAGCCGTTAAGACAGGACTCACCTTGGTTTTAATCAAACTTAAAATTTTAGAAGCCATGAGCATTCCTTATTTAACCCGAATCCTGCTTAAGCCGATGATTCCTTAATTTGAATTGTTGGCTTATTTCGATGGGTTAATTGATATGCACATAGTGAGGCGTAAATTCCACTCAGAAATCCATGAAGACTACGTGCTTTA